>JANJUA010000285.1 GCA_024710825.1 Solirubrobacteraceae bacterium | reverse complement strand
GGACGTGTCGGTCCCCGTGACCGCGATCGCGCTGCGCGACCGCGCCGCCGAGCGCCAGCTCGAGCGCCTGTCGTCGGCGCGCCTCACGACGAGGATCGCCGAGGCGGCCGACGAGCACCGCGAGCTCGTGCTCGCCGCGCTGCGCGAGCAGGCCGCGCTCACCGACCCCGCCCCGGAGGCGCCGGACGCGAGGTCCGCCGAGCCGGCCGCCGGCGGCATCGCGCGCGGCTACGCGACGACGAGCCGCGGCCAGCTCCTCGTGCGCCGCGCCGGCCCCGAGGGCGGGCGCCCGCTGGTGATGCTGCACGCCTCGCCGGGCTCCGCGGCGGTCCTCGAGCCGCTCATCCTCGCGCTCGCGCGCGACCGCCACGTGATCGCCTTCGACACTCTGGGCCACGGCGACTCCGACAAGCTGCGCTTCGAGGAGCAGCCGTGGATCGGCGACTACGCGCAGATCGTCGCGGAGGCCGTCGACGCGCTCGGGCTCGAGGACTTCGACGTCTACGGCTCGCACACCGGCGCCCTGATCGCCACCGAGGTCGGCATCCTGCTCGGAGATCGGGTGCGCAACGCGATCCTCGACGGCGTCGGGCTGTTCGAGCCCGAGTTCGTCGCCGACCTGCTCGCCAACTACCTGCCGCCGCTGGACCCGAAGCCCGACGGCTCGCATCTCGCCCTGGCCTGGTCGATCGTGTGGAACGGCTCGCTGTTCTGGCCCTGGTACAGGACCACCCGCGCGGGCATCCGCTGGTTCGAGAACTACGGCGACGACGAGCTCGACGAGCGCGTGCTCGACCTGCTCAAGAGCGGCGCCACCTACTCGTTCGCCTACCGCGCGGCGTTCAGCCATCCCACCGCCGAGCGGCTGCGGCTCCTGCGCTCCCGGACCCTCATCGGCGCGCTCGAGGAGGACGTGCTCCACGAGAGCAACGAGACCGCGCTCTCGATGGGCATCGACGCGCAGGTGGTGACGCTGCCCGACGACCTGGCCGGGCAGGTCGAGGCGTTCGAGCGCTTCCTCGACGGCGGCGCCTGATGCGGCTCAGCGTGATCCTCCCGGAGACGGGCCGGATCGACCAGATCGTCGACGTCGCTCGCCGCGCCGAGGCGGCCGGGCTGGACGGCGCCTACTGCGTCGAGGGCCCCCGCGGCGGCGTCGCGCCGATCGCGGCCGCCGCGGTCGCGACGCGGCGGATCCGGCTCGGGACCTACATCCTCAACGCCTACGGCCGCAGCGCGTTCCTCGCCGGCATCGCCGCGGTCGATCTCGACGAGCTCTCGGGCGGCCGCCTCGTGCTCGGCGTCGGCGCCGGCAACCGGCACGTCAACGAGCGCTACCAGGGCCTCGAGATGGACCGGGCCGCGCGCAAGATGCGCGAGTACGTGGACCTGCTGCGGCGCATCGTCTCGGCGCGCCCCGGGGAGCGCGTCTCCTACGAGGGCGAGCTGCATCGGATGTCGGGCTGGACGCCGCGAGTCGCCCCCGTCCGCGAGACGATCCCGATCGTCCTCGCCGCGTCGTATCCGGCGATGCGCCGCTGCGCCGGACGCGTCGCCGACGGCGTCGCGCTCGGCACCCTCTACTCCCCCGCGTACGTCCGCGACGTGATCGCGCCCGAGGTCCGCGCCGCGGCCGAGGGCGCCGGGCGCGACCCGGACGCGGTCGCGATCATGTGCGCGGTGTGGATGGCGGTCGACCCCGACCGCGAGGTCGCGCGCGACGCGATCCGGCGCACGATCGTCGACCTGTTCGCGCCCACCCCGCACCCGTACTGCCTGTTCCTCATGGCCGAGCAGGGGTTCGCCTCCGCCGCCGAGGCGATCGAGCGGCTGGTCGCCGACGAACGCCACGAGGCCGCGGTGGAGGCGGTGCCCGACGAGCTCGTCGACGCGCTCGCGGTCTCCGGCACGCCCGAGGACTGCAGGGCGCGCCTCGCCGACTACGCCGAGGTGCTCGACGAGGCGCTCATCACGAGGACGACCGCGCCGACCGGCCATGCGGTCTCCACGGTCGACGCCTACCAGGCGCTGCTGGACTGCGCCTGAGCCCCCGGCTCGGGCGCAGGCTCAGGAGCCGACCGCCTCCGGCTCCCAGCGCTCGACCTGCTCGGGCTTGACGTCGGGGTCGAGCGGCAGCGCGGAGCTCAGCAGGTAGCGCGTGTACGGGTGCTCGGGCGCCGACAGGACGCGCTCGGCCGGCCCGATCTCCACGATCTCGCCGCGGCACATCACCGCCACCTGGTCGCAGACGCTGCGGATGGTCGGCAGGTCGTGCGAGATGATCACGTAGGTCAGCCCGAGCCTCCGCTGGAGGGAGATCAGCAGCTTGAGGATCTCGGCCCGCACCGAGACGTCGAGCGACGACGTCGGCTCGTCGAGGACGACGACCTCGGGGTCCGTGGCCAGCGCCCGCGCGATGTTCACGCGCTGCTGCTCGCCCCCGGAGAGCTCGTGCGGTCGGCGCTCGTAGCGGTTCGTGTCGAGCTGGACCAGGCGGAGCAGCTCCTCGACGCGCTCGCGCAGAGCGTCGCCCCGAAGCTTGGTGTGCAGCAGCAGCGGCTCTTCGATCGCACCGCCGACCGTGCGCCGCGGGTTGAGCGCCTCGAACGGCTCTTGGAAGACGATCTGCATGTCCCGGCGCATGGCCCGCAGCCGGGCGCCGTGCGCCGCGAGGACGTCGTTGCCGCTGACGATCACCGTGCCGCCGTCCGCCGGCAGCAGGGCGAGCATCAGCCGCGCCACCGTCGACTTGCCGGAGCCCGACTCGCCGACGAGCCCCATCGTGGTCCCCGGCTCGACG
>JANJUA010000260.1 GCA_024710825.1 Solirubrobacteraceae bacterium | reverse complement strand
GGCCGCGGCAAGGTCAACGCGGCCTACGCCTACGGCGGCGCGGCGCTCTCCATCGAGACGCTCAGGCAGTACCTGGGCATCGAGATCAACCACGTCATCGAGGTCGACTTCGAGCGCTTCCCGGGGCTGATCGACGCGCTCGGGGGGATCACCTACCGCGGCGGCTGCGTCGTGTCGCGGATCAACGGCGGCGCCGCGAACGGCGGCACGACGCTGCGGCTGCGCAACGGCAAGAGCCACCTGGACGGCGACGAGGCGCTCGCGCTGGCGCGAACGCGCAAGAACGAGTGCGCCCCGAACGAGTCCGACCTCACCCGGGCGCGCCGCCAGCAGAAGGTGCTCGCGGCGATGAAGGACAAGCTGACCACGCCGGGCGGCCTGCTCGGCATCCCGCACGGCTCGTTCTACCGGTTGCCGCTCGTCGGCTGGCGCGCGCCGCGGGCGTTCCGGTCGGACATGAACGGCTTCGAGCTGCTGGGCGTCTTCGGCGCGCTGGCGGCCGGCGGCTCGCCGACGACGTCGGTCCTCGGCACCCCGTCGGGCGTCGTGCCCGACGCGCTGCGTGACGTCGCCGTCGAGCGCTTCCTGGAGAGCTAGTCGGAGGACGACGTCGTCGAGGACGACGTCGTCGTGGAGGAGGAAGAGGAAGACGACTCCGACGTCTTCTTCTCCGACGCCTTCGCGTCGTTCTTGGCGGCGCCGGCCTCCGCGGAGGCCTTCGTCTCGCGCTGGCGCTTCTTCGTGCCGTAGTCGGTGTTGTAGAAGCCCGAGCCCTTGAAGTGCACGGCGGGCGCGTGCAGCACCCGCTGCACTGCCTGGCCGGTCTCGGGGTCGTGCGTGAGGGGATCGGCGGTGATGGACTCGAGCACCTCGAAGGTGGTTCCGTCTTCACGCCGGTACTCGTAGATTGGCATTGGCCGGAGGATTGTAGAGTCACCCGCTCGATGCCCGAGGACACCGTGACCATGGAGAAGATCGTCGCGCTCACCAAGCGCCGCGGCTTCGTCTTCCCGACCGGCGAGATCTACGGCGGCCTCGGCTCGACCTACGACTTCGGCCACTACGGCGTCCTGCTGAAGACGAACGTCAAGAACCAGTGGTGGAAGGCGATGCTCCAGCAGCGCGACGACGTCGTCGCCCTGGACTCCGCGATCCTCCAGCATCCGCGGACCTGGGAGGCGTCCGGCCACCTCGCCGGCTTCACCGACCCGCTCGTGCAGTGCCTGGGCGAGTGCAAGCGCCGCTTCCGCGCCGATCACCTGCCGCCGGACACGACGAAGTGCCCGGTCTGCGGCGGCGAGCTGAGCGAGCCGCGCGAGTTCAACCTCATGTTCGAGACGAACATGGGGCCGGTGAAGGACGCGGGCGCCACGGTCTACCTGCGGCCCGAGACGGCGCAGGGCATCTTCGTCAACTTCAAGAACGTCCTCCAGACCGCGCGCAAGAAGCCGCCGTTCGGCATCGCCCAGGTCGGCAAGTCGTTTCGCAACGAGATCACGCCGGGCAACTTCGTCTTCCGCACCCGCGAGTTCGAGCAGATGGAGATGGAGTTCTTCGTCCCGCCCGCGGACGCCGAGCGCTGGTACGACTACTGGAAGCAGGCGCGCTTCGACTGGTACGTCGAGCTCGGCATCCGACCCGACCACCTCCGGCTGCGCGACCACGAGCGCGACGAGCTCTCGCACTACTCGTCGGGGACCTCCGACGTGGAGTACCTGTTCCCGATCGGATGGTCGGAGCTCGAGGGCATCGCCAACCGCGGCACCTTCGACCTCAGCGCGCACGCGGCCGCGTCGGGCGAGAAGCTCGAGTACTTCGACCAGCAGAGCGGCGAGCGCTACGTGCCCGCCGTCGTCGAGCCGGCCGCGGGCGCGGACCGCGCCACGCTCGCGTTCCTCGTCGACGCCTACGACGAGGAGGAGGTCGGCGGCGAGACCCGCACCGTGCTGCGCTTCCATCCGAGGCTCGCACCCGTCAAGGCGGCGGTGCTCCCGCTCGTCCGCAAGGACGGCCAGCCCGAGGTGGGGCGCGAGATCGTGGACGCCCTGCGCGGGCGCATGCAGGTCGAGTACGACGAGGGCGGCTCGATCGGCAAGCGCTACCGCCGCCAGGACGAGATCGGCACCCCGTGGTGCGTCACGGTCGACCACCAGACGCTGGAGGACCGCACCGTGACGGTGCGCGATCGCGACTCGCTGGAGCAGGAGCGGATGGCGATCGAGGAGCTGCCCGACCGCCTCTCCGCGCGCCTCGAGGCGCCGTGGCGGTCACCCAAGCTCGACGGCTGAAGCGCGCCTCGGGCGGCCCGAGCGGCTGAGGCGCATCCAAGCCGACCAGGGCTGTGGGTCCTGCGCCGGCACCTACGATCGTGGGCGGCATGGAGCGGCGAGGGGATCCCGGCAAGATCGGCGCGGTGGAAGCCCGTCACCCGCGCCTGCCGCGGTGGCTGCGCAGCCGCCGGATGCGGTATCTGCTGCTGGGCGACTGGAACCCGATCGTGCGCGACCCGATCGACGTCCTGCGCTTCGGGCTGCTGATCGGCTCGGTGCTGCTGCTGTTCCTGGACAAGAACCTCGAGGCCGCGCCGCTGGTGACCGTGCTGATCGTCATCGCGCCGCGCCTGCTGGACATGCCGCGCCTGTTCGACCTCGCGGTCGTGGCGGGGATGTCGATCCAGGCCTGGGGCAACCTGTTCGACTTCTTCAACCGCTTCGCCTGGTACGACGACGTCGTCCACTTCGTGCTGCCGATGCTGACCTGCTCGGCGACGTACCTCGCGCTGGCGCAGTTCGAGGTCGTGCCCCACCCCGGGCGCAGCGAGCTCCGGCGCCGCGAGCTCGGTGTGTTCCTGGTCACGTTCCTGATCGGGCTCGGCTACGCGGCGCTCTACGAGATCTACGAGGCGGGCGCCGACGCGGTGCTGGGCTCCACCCTGCAGGAGAGCCTCGCCGACACGAACACCGACCTGCTCTTCGGCGCCCTCGGCTCGGCC
>JANJUA010000276.1 GCA_024710825.1 Solirubrobacteraceae bacterium | reverse complement strand
CGGAGCAGCCCCTTCGCATGCTCGGAGCGGATCTGGGGCGGCAGCGGCGGCACCTCCGGATCGGTGACCGCGTCCACCACGCAGGGGCGATCCGCGGCGAGCGCGCGGTCGAGCGCCTCGGGCACCGCGGACGGCTGCTCGACGCGAATGCCCTCGAGCCCGAGCATCCGCGCGTACGCGGCGTAGTCGAAGTCGGGCAGGACCTGCGAGGCGTCGAGCTTCGGGTCGCCCGACAGCACGCGCTGCTCCCACGTCACCTGGTTGAGGTCGCGGTTGTTGAGCACCAGCACGACGCAACGCGGGTCGGCCCAGTCCCGCCAGCGCAGCGCGAGGTCCTGCAGGGCGTTGTTGCCGAGCATCTGCATCGCGCCGTCGCCGCTCGTCGCGACCACCGGCCGGTCCGGGGCCGCGAGCTTCGCCGCCAGCGCGTAGGGCACCGCCGGGCCCATCGTCGCCAGCGTCCCGCTGAGCATCGCGTCCATCCCGCGGCGCACGCGCAGGTGGCGCGCCCACCAGTTCGTCGCGCTCCCGGAGTCGGCGGTCAGGATGGCGCCGTCGGGCAGCCGGCGCGACAGCTCGGCGAAGACGAGCTGCGGGTTGATCGGCTCGGCCGGCTGCCGCGCGCGCTCGTCCAGGATCCGCCACCAGCGCTCGACGCCCGCCTCGACGTCCTCGCGCCACGCGCGGTCGGTCTTGCGCCGCAGCAGCGGCAGCAGCGCGCGGAGAGTGGCGCCGGCGTCGCCGACGAGGTTGACCTCCATCGGGTAGCGCATGCCGATCAGCCGCCCGTCGACGTCGATCTGCACCCCGCGCGCCTGCCCCGGCTCGGGGAGCCACTCGGAGTAGGGGAAGCTCGAGCCGACCATGAGCAGCGTGTCGCAGCCCTCCATCATCTCGTCGGACGGCAACGTGCCGAGCAGACCGATCGAGCCGGTGACATAGGGCAGGTCGTCGGGCAGCACCGCCTTGCCGTTGAGCGCCTTCGCCACCCCGGCGCCGAGGAGGTCGGCGACCTGCTCCACCTCCGCCGCCGCCCCGCGCGCCCCCTGGCCGACGAGGATCGCCACGCGCTGCCCGACGTCGAGCACCTCCGCGGCGCGGCGCAGCTCGGCCTCCGGCGGCACCGCCAGCGGCGGCGCGAAGCCGACGGCGGAGGAGCGCACCGCGCCGTGCGCCCGCGGCGGCTCGGAGAACGGCGCCTCCTGCACGTCGTTGGGCACGATCACGCACGTCACCGAGCGCGTGGCCAGCGCCACCCGGACCGCCCGGTCGATCAGGTGCGGCGCCTGCTCGGGCACCATGCAGACGCCGACGTGCTCGTGAGCGACGTCCTTGAGCAGCGCGCCGAGATCGACCTCCTGCTGGTACTCCGAGCCGAGCGCCATGCGGTCCTGCTGACCCACGATCGCCACCACCGGCTGGTGGTCGAGCTTGGCGTCGTAGAGGCCGTTGAGGAGGTGGATCGCGCCCGGTCCGGATGTGGCGAGGCAGACGCCGACCTGTCCGGTGAGCTTCGCGTGGGCGCAGGCGGCGAGAGCGGCGATCTCCTCGTGGCGGGTCTGCTCGAACGAGATCCGGTCGCCGTGCTCGTGGAACCCACCGACGATCCCGCCGATGCCGTCGCCCGGATAGCCGTACACGCGTCGGACCCCCCAATCGGCGAGTCGGGCGAGGAGGAAGGCTCCGACGGTCTGCTCTGCCATGGTGTGGGACTACCCGGTCCGTGGGACATCGAATGCTCGTTTCGGGCCGGGAGGCGCAGGGGAGGCCCCGCACGTGATGACAGACCGGTTCGACGCGACGACGGAGACCATCGACGACGGCGTGACGGTGGTGTGCGTCCGCGGACCCGTGGACCTCTACGGCGCCGGGGAGCTCAAGCGCATGCTCGTCGCGGCGGTCGAGACGGCCGCGCGCGGCGTGATCATCGACCTCACCGCGACGACGTTCATGGACTCCAGCGGCCTCGCCGCCCTGGTCGCCGCGCACCGGCGCGCGCGGCTGCTCGGCTGCGGGCTCGTGCTCGTCAACGTCGACGGGGGCATCGGCCAGACGCTGAAGGTCACCGGCCTCGACAGCATCCTCGGCGTCGCCGCTGATCGGGAGGCCGCGCTGAAGCGCATCGCGGCGCAGGACTCGAGCTGACGCTTCGCGGGCGCCGACGCCGGGAACTGAAGCGACCGTGAGCGCGCGCAGGCTGCGGCCCGACGAGCGCCGGACCCTCGTGCTGCTGGGGCTGCCGACGGCGGCGCTGGCGCTGGCGATCACGTTCGTCACGACCTACGTGCCCGTCGTCGCCGACCGCTTCCTCGACTCGACGACCGTCATCGGGCTGCTGATCGGCCTGGAGGGCGTCATCGCGCTGTGGCTGCCGATCGTCGTCGGCCGCTGGTCCGACGAGCTCGGCCGGCGGCTGCCGTTCCTCGCCTGGGCGACGCCGGTAGCGGCGCTGAGCCTCGTCGCGATCGGGCTCTCGAGCTCCTTCACGCCGCTCGCGCTCGCCGTCGTCCTGTTCTTCCTCGCCTACTTCGTCGCCTACGAGCCCTACCGCGCCCTGTACCCGGACCTCATGGCCGACGAGATCGCGGCGCGAGCACAGGGCACCCAGGCGGTGTGGCGGGGGCTCGGCACGGGGCTCGCACTGGTCGGCGGCGGAATGCTCGTCGCCATCGGCACCGACGTCGCGTTCTTCGCGGCGGCCGGGATCTTCGCCGCCGCGATGGCCGCGTTCCTCGGCCCGGCGCTGCGCATGGCCCGCGGGCGGCGCACGGAGACGGCGGGAGCGGACCCGGCGACGCTGCGCGCCCTGCTGCGCGCGCGGCCGGTGCTGCGCTCCTACTTCGCGGCCAACGCCTGCTGGGAGGCGTCGCTCGGGGCGCTGAAGACGTTCGTCTTCCTCTACGTCGTCAAGGGGCTGGACCGCAGCGAGCCGGCGGCGGCCGGCATCATCGGCGGCGTCGCGCTGCTCGTCGTGCTGGCGGCGCCGCTGACCGGCAAGCTGGCCGACCGCTACGGGCGCAGCCGGGTCCTCGCCGCCACGTTGCCGT
Source organism: Solirubrobacteraceae bacterium (assembly GCA_024710825.1). Classification (GTDB taxonomy): domain Bacteria; phylum Actinomycetota; class Thermoleophilia; order Solirubrobacterales; family Solirubrobacteraceae; genus Capillimicrobium. The sequence goes on along the minus strand of JANJUA010000276.1, from coordinate 4,563 downwards.
TCTACGGCGTCGGGCTGCTCGTACCGGCGTTCACCCAGTCGATCGCGATCCTGGTGCCGGTGATGGTCGTCGTCGGCTTCGGCGGCGCGATGGTCATGTCGCTGCCCTACGCCCTGCTGCAGCCGCTGATGCCGCACGGGCAGCACGGCCTGCTGACGGGCTTCTACAGCGTCAGCCGCGGCATCGGCACCGCGATCGGGCCGGCCGCCGCCGGGATCGCGATCGAGACGTTGCACGGGCCGTTCGGCTCGACCGACGGCTATGCCGCCATGTGGCTCGTCTGCGGCGGGACGATCCTGCTCAGCCTGCCGTTCCTGCTCGCGCTGCGCCGCCGCGAGGGGCCGGGCGGCCCGTAGCGGGTAGGCGCCCCACATGAACCCCCGTGTCCTCGTCGTCGGCGCCGGCAGCAACGGGCTCGTCGCCGCGATCCACCTCGCCGCCGCGGGCCTCGACGTCACCGTCCTCGAGCACGGCGCCGCCCCCGGCGGGGGCGCCGACTCGCGGGAGCTGACGCTGCCCGGCTTCGTCCACGACCCGCATGCCGGCTTCGTGCCGATGGCCGCCGCGTCGCCGGCCATCCGCGAGCTGGAGCTCGAGCGCGAGGGGCTGGAGTGGCGCAACCCGCCGGTGGTGCTCGCGCACCCGTTCGAGGACGGCACGGCGATCGCGCTGCATCGCGACGTCGAGGCGACCGTCGCGTCGCTCGGACCGGCCGGCCCCGGCTGGCGGGCGGCGATGCGGCGCTGGCTGCCGCTGGCCACGCCGCTCGTCGAGTCGCTCCTCGCGCCGCTGCCGCCCGTGCGCGGGCCGCTGCGGCTCGCGGCGGCGCTGCGCGGCGACCTGCCCGAGTGGACCCGCCGGATGCTCGGGTCCGTCGAGGCGCTCGGGCTCGACCTGTTCGACGGCGACCGCCGGGCGACCGCCTGGCTCGCCGCCTCCGCCCAGCACACGGGCCTGGGGCCCTGGACCACGGTGAGCGGCGCGTTCGGCTTCATCCTTCAGCTCCTCGGCCACTCGCACGGCTGGCCGCTGCCGCGAGGCGGCATGGGCCGGCTCACCGCCGCGCTCGTCGGGCGCGCCGAGCGCGAGGGGGCGCGGATCCGCTGCGAGGCGACGGTCGAGACGATCCTCGTACGTGGCGGGCGCCTCCGCGGCGTGCGCCTGGCCGGCGGCGAGGAGCTGCCCGCCGACGCCGTCGTCAGCACGGTCAGCGCCGGGCTGCTCGCCCGCCTCCTGCCGCCGGGCGCGCTGTCACCGCGGCTCGAGCGACGGCTGCGCGCCTGGCGCTACGGCACCGCGCCGTTCAAGCTCGACTACGCGCTCTCGGGCCCGGTGCCCTGGACGGCGGCCGAGCCGCGCGAGTCGGCGGTCGTGCACGTGGGCGGGGACCTCGACGCCTTCGCCGCGGCGGCCTACGCCGCGGGCCGCGGCGACGTGCCCGAGCGCCCCGCGCTCGTCGTGGGCCAGCAATCGCTGGTCGACCCCACCCGCGCGCCCGAAGGCCGCCACACCCTCTACGTCTACGGCCACGTGCCGCAGCGCTACGACCTCGACGACCAGGAGGTCGCCGCCCGCATCGAGGCGCAGCTCGAGCGCTTCGCCCCGGGCTGGGCGCGGCTGGTGCTCGCCCGGGCGGTCCGGGCGCCGTGGCAGACCGAGCGCGAGAACCCGAGCATGGTCGGCGGCGAGCTCGGCGGAGGGTCCTACGAGCTCGACCAGCAGCTCGTGTTCCGACCGGCCCCCGAGCTCGTGCGCTACCGGGCACCGGTGCGCGGCCTGTACGTCGCCGGCGCCTCCACCCACCCCGGCGGCGCGGTGCACGGCGTCAGCGGGCGCGGGGCGGCGCGGGCGCTGCTGAGCGACCGGCGCCTGCGTCCGTGGCGCGCTCCGCGAGCTCCTTGAGGCGGCGCAGCGACTCGACGTTGCGCCCGCGGACCAGCAGGTGCGTCAGCGGGTTGAACACGAGCTTCGTGACCACGTCGCCCGGGTCCTCGAGCATCGTCACGTTCGTGCCCGTCCCGCGCGGCTGCATCAGCATCGTCACGCGCGCCGTGCCGAGCGGGCGCGCCTTCGCCTTCAGCTCGATGCGGTAGGGCGGTCGCGCGGCGATCACGGTGGTGTGGTCCTCGACCTTCAGGGGGCCGAAGCCCACGCGATGGTGCAGGCGGGTGCCGGGCGCGGGGAAGCCGGCGTCGGCGTCACGGATCCTCTGGGCGCCGACGACCCAGTAGGCGTAGGACTCCGGATCGGAGAGAACCTCGAAGACGCGGTCGGGACTGGCGGCGACGTAGGTCGATGTGCGGGCCACGGAGGCCCGTCTACCCCGCGGCGCCCGTCAGAACGCGCCGCGGCGGGTCAGCACCGCGGGAACCGTCTTGACGAGGATCGTGAGATCCAGGAAGACCGACCAGCGCTCGAGGTAGAGGAAGTCCAGCCGGACGAGGTCGTCGAAGTCCAGCTCGGAGCGGCCGGAGACCTGCCACAGCCCGGTGATCCCCGGCATCACGAGGTAGCGCTTCTTGTGCCACTCGTCGAGGCGCTCGTAGTCGCGCTCGGGCAGCGGGCGCGGCCCGACGAGCGACATCTCGCCGCGCAGCACGTTCATCAGCTGCGGCAGCTCGTCCAGCGAGAAGCGGCGCAGGAAGCGGCCGACCGGGGTGACGCGCGGGTCGTCGCGGATCTTGAAGATCGCGCCGCCGGCCTCGTTGAGCGCCTCGAGCTCGGCCTGCTGGCGGTCGGCGCCGTGGTACATCGTGCGGAACTTGAAGCAGGCGAAGCGCCGGCCGCCGACGCCGGGCCGGATCGAGTGGTAGAGCACGGGGCCGCGCGACGTGAGCCGCACGGCGGCGGCGCAGGCCACGAGGAACGGGCTCAGGACGAGCAGCAGCAGGGTCGCGATGACGAGGTCGAAGGTGCGCTTCAGCGCGTAGTCGAAGCCCTCGAACACGGGCGGCTTTAGCTCGAACAGCGGGACCGACTGCCCGGGCACGAACTCCGCGCGATGGACCAGGATCTCCATCGTCGACGGCGCGATCCGCACCCGCACGCCCATCCCGTGGCACTTGTCGACCAGGTCGACGGCCTTCTCCTGCGGGAAGTCCGGGTCGGCGATGATGACCTCGTCGACCCGATGCGTGCGCAGCACCTCCGACAGCGAGTCGAATCTGCCGAGCGACCGCAGGCCGTTGTCGGGCCGCGGGTTCAGCGACACGAAGCCGACGACGTTGATCGGCGTGTGCCCGCCGTCGTCCAGCGCGTGGGCGACCGCCTCGATGTGGTTGCCCGAGCCGACGAGCACCGCGCGGCGCTGGTAGCCGGCGGCGCGCAGGATCACGCCCGTGAGCCACTCGTACGCGTACCGGAAGCCCGACACGTAGAGGACGGCGAAGAACAGCGAGCCGTAGAAGATGTAGTAGCTGGAGAACTCCTCGCCGCTGATGACCGCGAACAGCAGCGCGACGACCATCACCTGGAACAGCGAGCCGACGATCCGCGTCATCCCCGGCCGCTCCGCGCGATCGGCGTAGAGGCCGGAGCGCGCGAACAGCAACGCGGTCAGCAGGTAGGCGAAGGAGACGATCTCCTTCGTCTGGTGCCACACGTCGGCCGTGTCGAGCTCGCCGTAGACGACCGCCTTCAGCGCCAGCGCCGTGTAGATGGCGAAGAAGACCCCGGCGAGGTCGAGCGCCATGAGCGACGCGATCCGCGCCAGCCGCCGCAGCGTCTCGAGCCGCAGCAGGAACGACAGCGCGGGAGGCCGCTTGCGGCGCATGTCGACGCCGGAGGGCGCGTACGCGGGCATGCGGACGTAGGGGATGCCGGACTGCGGCTCCTCTTCGGTCTTGCGCCTGCGGTGCGCTGTCTGGTGTGCCATTGCTCCGATCCGCTGCAACGAGGCAGCAGGGTGGAAGTTGCTAGGTCGGGGCCCCGGCGAGGGCCTCGACACCGGCTTCGTCGATGGTTCGACGCAATCCGTCGCGAAGATCGACCTCGGGCTGCCAGCCCAGGATCTGCTGCGCCAGCGTGGTGTCGGGCTGGCGCACCCGCGGATCGTCGGTCGGAAGCGCCTCGTGGACGATCGGCGACGACGAGCCCGTCACGTCGATCACGGTCTCGGCGAGCTGCAGCAGCGTGTACTCGTCCGGGTTGCCGATGTTGACGGGATGGTGGTGGCCCGACTCGGCCAGCGCGATGATCCCGCGGACGAGGTCCGACACGTAGCAGAAGGAGCGCGTCTGGCTGCCGTCGCCGAACACGGTCAGCGGCCGGTCCTGGAGGGCCTGACGCAGGAACGTCGGGATCGCGCGGCCGTCGTGCGGGCGCATCCTCGGCCCGTAGGTGTTGAAGATCCTCACGATCGAGGTGTCCACGCCCTGCTGGCGGTGGTAGGCCATCGTCAGGGCCTCGGCGTAGCGCTTGGCCTCGTCGTAGACGCCACGGGGGCCGATCGGGTTCACGTGGCCCCAGTAGGACTCCGGCTGCGGGTGCACCTGCGGGTCTCCGTAGACCTCGCTGGTCGACGCGAGCAGGAAGCGGGCGCGGTGGATCTTCGCCAGGCCGAGC
>JANJUA010000060.1 GCA_024710825.1 Solirubrobacteraceae bacterium | reverse complement strand
CGTCGAGCACCGACTCGCCCCGTACCAGCGCGACCGCAGCCGAGGCGGCCGCCAGCGCGGCACCGCAGCCGGAGGCGTCGGCGCCCGCGTCGACCACCCGGTCGCCCTCCACCGCCAGGGAGATCCGCACCAGGTCGCCGCATGCCGCGCCGCCCGCCGCCCCCGTGCGCGCGCGCTCGGGGACGTGCCCGCGCCGCGCCCGCAGGTGCTCCTCGAAGCGCTCGTCGGCCATCGCGCCGAGTGTACGCCCCGGCCGCCTCCTCTCGACCGTCTCGACCCCCGGCTTTGTAAGTGTAGACTTACCAACATCGGCGAAAGACGAACCGACGGATGGACGGCGCTCGGAGACCCGACGCGACGCGCGATCTTCGAGCGCCTCGCCGAGGGCCCGCGAGCCGTGGGCGATCTCGCCCGGGAGCTCCCGGTGAGCCGACCCGCCGTGTCGCAGCACCTGAAGGTGCTGAAGGAGGCGCGGCTGGTCGTCGATCGACCGATCGGCAACCGTCGCATCTACCACGCGGACCCCGCGGGCGTGGCCGCCCTGCGCGACCAGCTCGAGGGGTTCTGGACCAAGGCGCTGGCCGCCTACCAGGCCGCCGTCGAGCAACCACCACAGGAGGAGCCATGAGCACCCAGGCGCAGGCCGCGTCGATCAAGCTGGAGATCGTCGTACAGGCCCCCGTCGAGCGCGCGTTCGCCGTGTTCGTCGAGGACTTCGACCGCATCAAGCCGCGCGAGCACAACCTGCTCGGCGTCGACGTCGCCGAGACGGTGCTGGAGCCGCGCGTGGGCGGGCACATCTACGACCGCGGCGTCGACGGCAGCGAATGCCGCTGGGCCCGGGTGCTGGCCTACGAGCCGCCGGATCGGATCGTGTTCAGCTGGGACATCAGCCCACGCTGGCGGCTCGAGACCGATCCCGGGAGGGCCAGCGAGGTCGAGGTGCGCTTCGTGGCCGAGACCCCGGAACGCACGCGGGTCGAGCTCGAGCACCGCCACCTCGACCGCCACGGCGAGGGATGGGAGAGCGCGCGCGACGGCGTCGCCGGCGACGCCGGCTGGCCGCTCTACCTGCGGCGGTACGTCGAGCTCCTGTAGCCGCGGCGCCTACGCGGGACGGAGGCCCAGCTCGCGCAGCTGCCGCGCGTCGACCGGAGCGGGGGCGCCCGTCAGCGGGTCCGCGCCGCTCGCGGTCTTCGGGAAGGCGATCACGTCGCGGATCGAGTCGCGGCCCGCCATGATCGCGGCGATCCGGTCGAGCCCGAACGCGATCCCGCCGTGCGGCGGCGCGCCGTAGCGCAGCGCGTCGAGCAGGAAGCCGAAGCGCGCCTGAGCCTCCTCCTCGCTCATGCCGAGGATCTCCAGCACGCGGCGCTGCACGTCGGGTGAGCTGATGCGGATCGAGCCGCCGCCGAGCTCGCTGCCGTCCACGACGAGGTCGTAGGCGCGCGAGCGCAGCGCGCCCGGGTCGTCGAGGTCGCCGAGCGGCGCGGTGAACGGATGATGCAGCGCGTTCCAGCGGTTCTCGGCCTCGTCGCGCTCGAACATCGGGAAGTCCACGATCCACAGCGGAACGTGGACGCCCTCCTTCGGCACCCCGAGCCGCAGCCGCAGCGTCCCGAGCGCGTCGGCGGCGACGGCCGGCGCGTCCGCCACCGCCAGCAGGAGGTCGCCCTCGCTGGCGCCGAGCCGGCTGGAGATGGCCTGCATCTCGCCCTCGGCGAGGAACTTCGCGACCGGCGAGCGCCATACGCCGCCGGCCTGCACGAACGCCCACACCAGCCCCTTGGCGCCCGTGCGCTGCGCCAGCTCGGTCAGCTCGTCGAGCTCCTTGCGCGGCGTCTCGCGCGCGCCCACGTTGAGCGCCCGCACCACGCCGCCGCCTTCGAGCACGCCGCGGAACGCCTTGAACTCGGTGCCGCGCAGGGCGTCGGAGACGTCGTGGATCTCGAGGCCGAAGCGAAGGTCCGGCCGGTCGCTGCCGTAGCGGGCGACCGCCTCGTCGTAGGGCATCCGCGGCCACGGCGGCGCCGGGACCGGGAAGCCGCTCACCGCGAACACCCGCTCCATGAGCCGCTCGGTGAGCCCGATGACGTCGTCCTCCTCGACGAACGAGAGCTCGATGTCGAGCTGGGTGAACTCGGGCTGGCGGTCCGCGCGCAGGTCCTCGTCGCGGAAGCAGCGGGCGATCTGGAAGTAGCGCTCGAAGCCGCTCATCATCAGCAGCTGCTTGAAGAGCTGAGGCGACTGCGGCAGCGCGTACCAGCTCCCGGCCTGGAGGCGCGCGGGTACGAGGAAGTCGCGCGCGCCCTCGGGCGTCGAGCGGGTGAGGATCGGCGTCTCGATCTCGAGGAAGTCCTCGTCGGCGAGCACGCTGCGCATCTCGCGCACGATCGCGTCGCGCAGCACGATCGCCTCGCGCATCGCCTCGCGGCGCAGGTCGATCATCCTGTGCGTGAGGCGCGTGCTCTCGTCGACCGGGCCGTCCTCGTCGACAGCGAACGGCGGGGTCTCGGCCTGCGCCAGAACCTCCATCTCGGCGACCTGGAGCTCGACCTGCCCCGTCGCCAGGTTCGGGTTGACCGCGCTCTCGTCTCGCCGCACCAGCGTGCCGCGCACGGAGATGACGTGCTCGGAGCGCAGGCGCTCGGCCTCGGCGAACGCGGCGCCTGAGGTCTCCGGATGGAAGACGAGCTGGAGCAGGCCGGAGCGGTCGCGCAGGTCGACGA
>JANJUA010000051.1 GCA_024710825.1 Solirubrobacteraceae bacterium | reverse complement strand
GCCCGTACGCGAGGGACTGCCATTCGGTGTCGGGCGGCAGGTCCAACGCGGTCTGGAAGGCTTCCTGCAGGCGTGTCTCGGACATGGCGCGCAGATGGTATTGCGCGCGGCGGCGGGCCCGCGTGCCGTGTCAGGTGACGTTTGCGTCGTCTGGCGCGGCGATCGTGGTGGCCGGCAAGGACGCAGGCCCGAAGGCGTGGCTCTGCCACGTCGAGTGGCCGAGGACACAGCCGGGCGCCACGAGCGGCCGCCAGACGGGGCGAACGTTGCCTGACACGGCACTACGTCGCGAGCAGCTTGCGCGCCTGGCGCTCCGGGGGCACCTCGACGACGTCCCACACGAGCCCCAGCCGGCGCAGCCCGCGGATCACGAGCGAGGACGGGTCGATCTCCCACCAGCGCAGGCCGTGGTGGGCCGAGGTCGGGAACGCGTGGTGGTTGTGGTGCCAGGACTCGCCGAGCGAGAACAGCGACAGCCAGGCGAGGTTGCGCGACTCGTCATCGGTCTCGAAGCGCCGCCGTCCGAAGTAGTGGCACAGCGAGTTGATGCTGTAGGTCACGTGGTGCAGCACGAGCATCCGCACCAGGCCGCCCCACAGCAGACCGGTGAGCGCGGCGTCGATCGTGCCGCCGATCGCCCAGCCGAGCAGGAAGGGGGCCGCCAGGCCGGCGAGGACCCAGACGACGAACGTGCGGTCGACGAAGCGGACGATCGGGTCGGCGAGGAGGTCCTTCGCGTAGCGCTGGTGCGAGCCGCGCTGCGTGTGGACGAACAGCCAGCCGAGGTGGGCGTGGAACAGGCCGCGGAGCACGCCGCCGTGGCCGTGGGGGCTGTGCGGGTCGCCCTCCTTGTCGGAGAACGCGTGGTGCTTGCGATGGTCGGCGACCCACGAGATCACCGGCCCCTCGATCGCCGCGGAGCCGGCGATGGCGAGCGCCGCGCGCAGCGGCCGACTCGTCTTGAACGCCCGGTGGGTGAAGTGGCGGTGGAAGCCGACGGTGATGCCGAGCCCGGTGAACGCGTAGACGATCGCGAACACGGCGAGGTCGCTCCAGCGCAGGAACCCGCCCCACGCCTGCCAGCAGACCACGCCGAGGCCGAGGAACGGCAGGACGGTCACGAGGCCGGTGGCGATGCGGTCGAGCGTCTCGTGCTCGGTCGGCTGGGTGTCGTCGGCCGGGGCCGGAGGCGCTGCGGAGCTCATGCGCCTCAGCCTGCCCGGATTCCGGGGCGTGGTCACGGGGGCGCGCGGGCGTCCCGTGCTGGGGCTATCCCCCCATCCGCGGCAGCACCTCGCGCTCGTAGGCGCGGAAGAACGCCTCCGTGTTGCCGCCGACCTGGTGGACGAACAGCTCGTCGACGCCCGCGTCCGCGAACTCCCGCAGGCCGGCGACGTGCTCGTCGAGGTCTGGGCCGCAGGGAACCGTCTCGGAGATCATCTCCTCGGTGACGAGCTCGGCCGCCTGCTCGAAGTGCGCGGGCTGTGGGAGCACCTGGGCCAGCTCGCCGGGGATCCCAATGTTGGGCCAGGTCCGGTGCACCGCCTTCACGCAGGCGTCGCGGTCGTCGCCGAAGCAGACCTTGGAGCCCGCCTGGACCGGCTTGCCGCCCCCGCCGCCCCGACGGAAGCGGTCGATCGCCTCGGCGTCGGGAGAGGTGGTGCAGTAGCCGTCGCCGATGCGGGCCGCGAGGTCGGTCGCCTTCGGGCCGAAGCCGGAGACGTAGATCGGCGGCGGGGCGTCGGGGAGCGTGTACAGGCGCGCGTTGGAGACGCGGTAGTGGGTGCCGCGGTGGCTGACCTGGCCGCCCTCCCACAGACGGCGGATCACCTCGATCGCCTCCTCGAGCATCTCCAGGCGCTCGTCGGCCTCCGGCCAGCGGTCGCCGAGGATGGTCTCGTTGAGCGCCTCGCCGCTGCCGACGCCGAAGGTGAAGCGCCCGTCGAGCAGCACCTGGCTCGTCGCCGCCGCCTGGGCGATCACCGCCGGGTGGATGCGCAGCGTGGGACAGGTCACGCCCGTGCCGACCGGGATGCGCTCGGTGACCTGGGCGACCGCGCCGATCATGCTCCAGACGAACGGCGACTGGCCCTGGGAGTCGGTCCACGGGTGGTAGTGGTCGGAGATCCACAGCCCCGCGAAGCCCGCCTCCTCGGCGCGGCGGGCCTGGGCGAGGAGCTCCGCGGGCGGGTACTCCTCGCAGGAGAGGAAGAAGCCGATCTTCATGCGCCACGGGCTGCCCCGCGAGCCGCGACGCAAACCGCGGCCGGTCAGGGCAGGAAGGCCCGGCACCACTCCTCCAGGCTGAGGAGCGACCAGATCAGCAGCCGGCGGTTCTCGCGCCCGGCCAGGTGGTCGCCGACGAGGTCCGAGACGGTGTCGCGGTCCAGGTAGTCGTAGATGCGGGCGTCGCCGTTGAGCAGCCGCCGGCGGACGTACTCGATCGACTCGCCGCGGAACCAGCTCGCGTCGGGGGCGGCGAAGCCCTGCTTCTCGCCGCCGCTGACGTCCGCGGGGACGTAGCGCTCCATCGCCTTGCGCAGCAGCAGCTTGCCGTCGCGGGCGTTGTGGAAGAAGCGCTCGGTCTTCCAGCCGGGCTCGTTCTCGTCGAGGCGCACGACCTCCCCGAGGTTGCCGAGCTTCAGGCCCACCGGCACCGTCTGCGCGAAGTCGACAAGGTCGTTGTCGAGGAACGGCAGCCGCGTCTCCAGCGAGTGGGCCATGCTGAGCTTGTCCTCGACGAGCAGCAGCCCGTGCAGGAACGTGCGGGCCTCGAAGTACAGCGAGTGGTTGATGTAGTCCTCGGGCCGCGTCAGCTCGGGCGCGTGATGGCCGAATACGCCGGCGAAGATGCCGAGCGTGTCGACGTGGCGCACGTCGCTCCACACGGGCGCGAACGCGCGCTCGAGCTTGTCGGGCGGCAGCAGGCGCTGCCAGAAGCCGTAGTACTTGCCGACGTACTGGTCGAAGGAGTCGTTGACCACCGCGCGGGAGTAGCGCCACGGGTAGCCGCCGAAGAGCTCGTCGCCGCCGGCGCCCGAGAGCACGACCGTGACGAACTTCGACGCGAGCCGCGCGGCGTAGTAGTTCGGGTAGCACTGGCCGACGCGCAGGTCCTCGAGGTGGTGCGTGAGCGTGGGCATCACGCGCTCCATGTCGCCCGCCTTGAGCACCATCTCGTAGTGCTCGGTGCCGAAGAGGTAGGACATGCGCTCCGCCTTGGCGCGCTCGTCGAAGGCAAGCTCCATGCCCGAGGCGGAGCTCAGGTCGAAGCCGACGGTGAACGAGGCGAACGGGTCGGTGAACTGAGGCGCCGCGACCGCGGTGATCGAGCCGGAGTCCATGCCGCCCGAGAGGTAGGAGCCGACGGGGACGTCGGCGACGAGCTGGCGGTCGACGGCCCGGCGGAAGAGGCGATCGAGCTCCTCGAGGTGCTCGCGTTCGTCGGCGGGGCCGTCGGGCTCGCGGAAGTCGAAGTCCCAGTAGGAGCGAGGGGCGCAGACCCCGTCGGGGCTCACGGTCATGCTCGACCCGGGCGCCAGCAGGCTGACGCCCTGAAAGAGCGTGCGGTGGGTGAAGAGGTTCTGGAACGTGAGGTACTCGACGAGCGCCTCGCGGTCGAGAGCGGCGCTGAACGAGGGATGGGCGAGCAGCGCCTTGACCTCGGAGCCGAAGAGGACGGTCTCGCCGCGGCGGCTCCAGTAGAGCGGCTTGATGCCGTAGCGGTCGCGGGCGAGCAGCAGCGTGCGCCGGTCGCGGTCCCACAGCGCGAGGGCGAACATGCCGTTGAAGCGCGGCAGCGCCGCATCGCCCCACTCGGCGAGCGCGTGGAGGACGACCTCGGTGTCCCCGCGCGAGCGGAACCGCCGGCCGCGGGCCTCCAGCTCCCGGCGCAGCTCCCGGAAGTTGTAGACCTCGCCGTTGTAGGTGAGGACGAAGCGGCCGTCATCCGTCGCCATCGGCTGCTCGGCGGCGGGCGTGCGGTCGATGACCGCCAGGCGCCGGTGCCCGAAGCCGAGCGCGCCGTCGGCGTAGACGCCCTCTCCGTCGGGGCCGCGATGGCGCACGGCGTCGGCCATCGCCCGCAGCACGCGGGGCGCGACGGGCGCGCCGTCGAGGTTCAGGTAGCCGGTGATGCCGCACATGCGTCGTCGTCGGGACGGAGCCTAGGGGCGGGAGCCGCGGGCGCGCTCGAGGCTGACGATGTCGATCTCGTCCTGCGGACGGCCCGCCGCCGTCTTCATCGCGATGAGGTCGTCGAGGCCCGCGAACCGGAACGGGCCCGCGTCCGGCACGTCGACCTCGACGCTGCCTTCGAGCAACTGCTCGTAGCCTCGTACTCCCGGCACGTCCCGCATCACGTCGAGCCGGCCGAGGCCGGTGCGCAGGACCCAGTTGCCGCCCAGGGCCAAGCCCTCCTCGTCCGGCTTGATCCCAAGCTCGGAGGGGTCGAAGTCATCCGCTCGGAGTGGTTCGGCCGCGAGCGCCGCGAGCGCGCGAGCGAGCCTGCGGAGGTTGTCGCGATCGGGCGCGGGCACGATGTCGATGTCCTTCGTCGCGCGCACGACGCCGTGCGCGCTCAGGGCGAACGCGCCGATGATCACGAACGCGCGCCGTGGCCGGCCAGCTCGCGCAGCAGCGGCTCGACTTGAAGCGGAGGAACCCTAGGCATTGGCGATCGCTGTCAGAGAGCGGCTGAGCGCCGACGTCTCGGCGATGCGCTCGCCCGGCGACAGCTCGTCGCGATCGGCCCGCAGCTCCTCGTCGGACCGGTGGTCGCACGGGCCGGCGACAGCCCGCAGCTCCAGCCGCTCGCCCATGGCGGCAAGCAGCCGCCGCAGCGTGTCGACCGACGGCGACACCTCGCCGCGCTCGATGCGGCTGACGTGGCGCTGGGTGGTGCCGGCGCGCCGCGCGAGCGACGCCTGGCTGAGGCCGTGGCGACGCCGGGCCTCGAAGACGAGCGCGGCTGAGTCGCGTCGGTCGGTGGCGTGCGTCACATGACGTACGTTAGCGCGGGGCTAGGTCATATGTGACCTCGGCGCTTGCTGCGAAGGCGGGGCGCGTACCCTCCCCCGCGATGCGGATCCTGCTCACCGGCGCGACCGGCCTGATCGGCCGCGAGGTCGTGCGCCAGGCGCCGGCCGGCTGGGAGCTGGTCGCCGTCTCGCGGCGGCCGGTGGCCGGCGTGCGGACCGTCGAGGCCGACCTCGCGCAGCCCGGGCTCGGGGCCGCGCTCCCCACGGAGCTCGACGCCGTCGTGCACCTCGCCCAGGCGCGCGAGTACCGCGACTTCCCGAGCTGCGCGCCCGGCGTCGTAGCGGTCAACGTCGCCGCCACCGCCGCGCTGCTCCAGCATGCGGCGACCACCGGCGCCGGGCAGTTCCTGCTCGCCTCGACCGCCACCGTCTACGAGCCGCGCGCCGCGCCGCTGACCGAGGACGCGCCCGTCCGGGTCCGGGGGATCTACGCGGCCTCCAAACGCTCCGCCGAGCTGCTCGCCGCGCCCTACGCCGCGCTGCTCCCCACGCGCGCGCTGCGGATCTTCACCGCCTACGGCGCGGTGCGCGACGAGCGGCTCGTCTCCGATCTCGTCGCCCGCGTCGAGGAGGGGCGGCCGGTGCAGGTCCAGGGCGAGCGCGGCCTGGTCACGAGCCCGATCCACGCCGCCGACGTCGCCCGCGCGGTGATCGCGGCCGTGGCGCGCCCGCCCGCCGCCGGCGCGCTCGACGTCGTCAACGTCGGCGGAGCCGAGGCGCTCGGCATCGCCGACATGGCCGCCGCCATCGGTCGGGTCCTCGGCCGCGAGCCGATCCTGGAGGCCCGCGACGGCGAGCCGCCGAGCTTCGTCGCGGACCGCGCCAAGTGCGAGGCCGTCCTCGGCGTCCCGCGGCCGATGCCGTTCGAGGAGGGGCTCGCCCGCGAGCCGGCGGGCGCGCGATGAGCCGCTTCGCGATCACGCTCGACGTCGACTGGGCGCCGGACTTCATGATCGACGCCGCCGCCGAGGCGCTGCTGGTCCGCGAGGTCAAGGCGACGTGGTTCGTCACCCACGCCAGCCCCGCCGTGCAGCGGCTGCGCGAGCGCCCCGACCTCTTCGAGCTCGGGATGCACCCGAACTTCCTCGCCGGCTCCTCGCACGGCGCCACGCCCGCCGAGGTCGTCGCCCACTGCGCGGCGCTCGTCCCCGAGGCCCGCGCCGTGCGCACCCACTGCCTGCTCCAGTCCACGCCGCTGCACGACGAGCTGCTGCGCGGCAGCGCCGTCGAGGTGGACGTGTCGCTGCTGCTCCCGCACGCCCGCGACGTCGCGCCGGTCGTGCAGTGGAGCCCCGCGGGGCGACTTCTGCGCATCCCGTACGTCTGGCAGGACAACATGGAGATGTACTCGCCCGAGCCGCAGTGGGAGATGGCGCCGCTCCTCGACGCCCCCGGCCTGCGCGTCTTCGACTTCCACCCCGTCCACGTGTGGCTGAACTCACGCGACATCGAGCCCTACGAGCGGCTCAAGGCGCAGGGGCCGCTCGCGGAGGCGACCGAGCAGGGCGCCGCCCGCTTCCGCAACAGCTCCTACGGCGCCATGACCGCGTTCCTCGACCTCGCCGACCGCCTCGCCGCCGACGGCGGCGGCGCGCGCATCCGCGACCTGACGTGAGCTGGGCCGGCGACTTCACCTACCGCTTCCTCGAGGAGCTCTTAGGCATCGCCCGCGACCGCGGCGACCTGCGGCTGCTGGGCGAGGGGGTCGACGCGCCCGGATTGCTCGTGCGCCACGACATCGACCTGTCGCTCGAGCGCGCCGTCGCCGTCGGCGCGGTCGAACGCCGCGTCGGGGTGCGCGCCACCTTCCTCGTCATGGTCGACTCGCCGCTGTACGAGCTCGACCCGGCGCCGCTGGCCGAGCTGCGCGCCCAGGGCCACGACGTCGGCCTGCACATGGACCTCGGCCCGCGCGGCGAGATCCCCGGGCTGGCGCTCGACGACGTCCGCCCCGAGATCGAGGCCTGCCGCGAGCGCCTGGAGGCGGTGCTCGGCGAGGAGGTCCGCTCGGTCTCCTTCCACCGACCCGCCGACCCGCTCGTCGCCGCGCTGGACCCGGTGCCCGAGGTCTGCGGCATGGTCAACGCCTACGCCGGCCCGCTCATGCGCTGCTACCTCGCCGACTCGGCCGGCGCGTGGCGCCACGGCGACCCGCGTCCCACGCTGCGCCGGCCTCCGTGCGACACCGTCCAGCTGCTCGTGCACCCGTTCTGGTGGGGCGAGGAGCACCTCAGCGCCGCGGACCGCCTCGAGGCGTTCTACCGCGAGCGCACCGCCGGGCTCGCGCCGTTCGACGCGCTGGCCTTCGACCGCACCCTGGCGAACGTCGTGCGCCGCTCCCGCCGCGCCGGCCTCCTCGCCCCGACCCCGGGAGCCACCGCATGAGCCGGATCGGCCGCTTCGACACCGACTCCGCCGCCCTGACGGCGCGCATCGACGCCCACGCGAAGTACGCCGGCGGCGACTTCACCGGCTGGGCGCTGGGGCTGCTCGGCGCCGGCCCCGACGACCGCGTGCTCGACGTCGGCGCCGGCACCGGCCAGCAGACCCTGCGCCTCGCGCCCGACGTGCGCTCGGTGCTCGCCGTCGACGCCAGCGAGGAGTCGCTCGGCGCCCTGGCCGCGTCCGCGCCGGGCAACGTGACGACGCTCGCCGGGCGCTTCGACGACCTCGCCGTCCGCTCCTGCGACGCGCGCTTCGAGCGGGCGATCAGCTGCTACGCGCTCTACTACGCCGTGGACTCCGAGCGCGTCGTGGCCCGGGTGCGCGAGCTGCTCGAGCCCGGCGGCGTGTTCGTCTTCTGCGGTCCGTCCTACGAGAACAACGCGGAGCTGCGTCGCTTCCACTGGGACCTGGCGGACATGGATATGCCCGGCCCCACCCCCGCCTCGACCTTCATGGAGGAGACCGGCCCGGAGCTGTGCCGCACCCGCTTCGCGCAGGTCGAGCGCCACGAGTTCACCAACGAGCTGCGCTTCGACTCCGCCGACGCGCTCGTCGGCTACTGGTCCTCCTACAACCTCTACGACCCCTCGCTCGAGGACCGCTTCCGCGCCGCCGCCGAGCGCCACTTCGCCGAGCAGGCCGTGTTCTCGACCGCCAAGCGCGTGGTCGGCGTGCGCGCTCAGGCGTAGAAGCGCGAGACGACGAGCCCGAACGCGCTGAGCTGGAGCAGCGCGCCCGTCGCCAGCACGGCGCCCGTGGCGCCCGTCCGCACGCGCCCGGGCAGCGCCGTCAGCGCCGCCGCGACGCCGAGCCCGAAGAGCGGCACGAGCGGCAGCAGGTAGCGGCCGGTGAAGACCGGATCGGCGGGGTTGACGACGAGGCTGCGGAACGCGCCGACGTGCAGCGCGAGGATCTGGAGCAGGAACGCGGCGATCAGGACGAGCACCAGCTCCCGGCGGGCCGCGAGCAACCGGCGGTGCCGCCAGGCGGCCACGGCCAGCAGCACGAGGCCGCCGAGCAGCGCGACGCGCAGCGCGCCCAGGAGGTCCTGCGGGAAGTGGACCTCGAACTGGACGAAGGTGCCGAAGAAGCGGTCCAGGTAGACCTGCTCCACGCCCCAGGGCGATCCGATGCTCTCGGGCATCCCGGGCAGGCCCGGCAGGTAGAAGCGCCACACGTAGGCGAGGAAGTCTGCGACCTCGCCGAGGCGCAGCCGCGCCGCGAACGCGGTGAACGCCGCGAGCGCGAGCAGGCCGACGCCGGCCACCGCGGCCGGGGGCAGGCGGATGCCCCGTTGCCGCGCCGACGCGACCGCGATGGCCAGGAGCGCGGGCGCCACGAGCCCGAGGCCCCGCCCGTGGGTGAACGCGGCGGCGAGCACCGTCGCGAGGAGCGCCAGCGTGGGCCAGAGCGCCGGCCCGCGCCGCACGATCACCGCCATGAGGTACAGCGCGGCGGCGCTCAGCGGCACGAGCAGCCCGTCCGGCGTCACCCGCGTCATCGTGTCCAGGAGGACCGGCTGGAGCGCGACGACCGAGGCGGCGACGGTCTGCGCCGCCCGGCGGCGGGCGAACAGCTCGCCCGCGAGCAGCCAGGTCAGCAGCACCGTGGCGGCCAGCAGCACGATGTTCCACGCCCGGACGGCGAAGAGGCGATCGAAGAAGTCGCCGCCCGCCGCCGCGTAGGGCCCGGCCGCGACGAGGTAGTACAGAGGCGGGTTGCGCATCGCCGGGACGCCGATGCCCGAGCTGCGCGCGTCCGGGCCGAGCTCGGCGTCCGCCTCCCGCCAGATGCGCTCGTCCGACGGCGTCCACAGCGGCCGGGCGGCCCGGTTGCCGCGCAGCGGCTCGAGGCCCGCCCACACCCACGCGGTGCTCTGCTCCTCCGAGACGCCGAGGGGATTGCCGCGCAGGTAGCCGAGGTCGCTGCCGCGCAGCCACGGTATGTCGTCGGCGTCGACGATCCGCTGCACGTAGGCGAAGTGGTCGCCCTCGTCGGGGCCCTGCAGCGCGGGCACGGCGATCGACCAGGCGAGGCCCTCGACGATCACCACGGCCAGCACCGCGAGCAGCGGGATCGGGACGCGAAGACGGCGCATCGGCGCTGCGCAGCATAGGCCGCGGCTGCGGATACCATCCCGGCCCTTGCGGAGGAAACGTTGAGCCGCAGTCGTCTGTCCGTGGCCGCCCTGGCGGCGCTCGTCGTGTCCTACCTCGCGCTGACGGTCTGGTGGCTGACGCAGGACGGGCGCGTGCCGGACTTCGACTCCGGCACCCACATGCTGCTCTCGCTCCAGTACCGCGACGCGTTCGGCGACGGGCGCCTGCTGGAGTGGTTCACCGCCTCGAACACCTACGCGCCGCTCGCGCACCTATTCGGGGCCGCGGCGACCGCGCTGCTCGGCATCGCGCCCGCGAGCTACGTGCTCGCCCAGAACGTCGTCTTCGTGCCGCTGCTGGCCCTCGGCTGCTTCGGCGCCGGGCGGATCGTGGGCGGCACGGCGACCGGGCTGCTGGCGGCGGCGTTCGCGCTCGGCACGCCGATGGTCGTCAGCGCCTTCCACGGCTACCTGCTCGACGCGCCGGAGGCCGCGCTCGTCGCCGTGTCGGTGTGGATGCTGCTGGCCTCGCGGCGACTGGAGCTGCCGTGGTGGGCGCTGGGCGCGGGAGTCGCGGCGGGGCTGGCCGCGATGACGAAGCAGACCGCGCCGTTCTTCGTCGTCGGCATCGTCGCGGTGGTGCTCGCGCGCGGGGGTTGGCGCAACACGCGGGGCATGCTCGCCCTCGCGGCCGGAGCGGCGATCGTCGCGGGGCCGTGGTACCTCTACCACCTGCCGCAGCAGTGGGCGCTGTCGGGCTCGGTGACCACGGGCGCGACGCCCCTCTGGTACGGCGACGTGCCGTTCCCCGCGCGGCTGAGCCCGGCGGACTTCGCCTGGTACCTGTGGAGCTCGATCAACGCCCAGCTCTACCTGCCGTTCTTCCTGCTCGCCCTGGCGGGGGCGGTCGGCGCGCTCGTGGCGTTCGTGCGCCGACCGTCGCCGGACGACCTCGCGCCCGAGCTGCTCGGCGGCCTCGCCGCGGGCGCGGTGCTGTCGGTCGCCGTCGCCTACAACGACCCGCGCTACTCGCTGCCGACGCTCGTCTACGTGGCGGTGCTCGCCGCCTGGGGCACGCAGCGGCTGCCGCGCGGGTGGCCGCGGAAGCTGGCGGGCGGGACGATCGTCGCCTTCGCGCTCGTCAACGTGGCGACGACGTCGTTCGGCTGGGGCGGCGAGGTGCGCGTCTCGCTGCCGGGCGCCCCCGGCGACCCGATCCACTCGCGCGAGCTGACGATCGCGTCGGACACGGGCTACGTGCTCGGCGCGCCCGAGGCCGGCGGCGACGTGGCGAAGATCCTGGAGCGGGCCCGCGAGGACGGCGCGCGCGCCTGGTCCTACGACGCGCTCGCGGCGCAGGAGCGCTTCTTCAACGGCGGCGGGCTCGTGGTGCTCGGCCGCGGAGCGGGGCTGCCGGCGCCGAACGCCGGTCAGCTCTCGCTGCTGGGGCCGGACGACGTCTTCCTGTCGCGGCGGACGATCGCGCAAGGCGACCCGGAGCCGTGCTCGGTCCTGCCCGACGGGAGCGGGCTGTATGTGACGCGCGGGCCCGAGCTCGTCCCGCCGGCCTACGCGACGAACCTCTACTGCCCGCTGCGCTCGCCGCGGACCTACGCCGGGCCGCTCGCGGGGAAGGCGCTGCCGGAGCCGACCGCGCAGGAGGCGCGCGACCGGCGCGCTTTGCGGCGAGCGCTGGAGGCCGCGCGGCGCGACGGCCGCCGGGAGGTGGTCTTCGAGGACACGCTCGCGATCGGGCCGACGTTCGGCGGGACCGCGGGGCTGCGCGAGCTGGCCGAGAGCGCGGGGCTGGAGCTGCTCGTCGGCGACCCGGCACAGGCGGGCGAGGACGCGTTCGTCGTGCTGCGACGGCCGATCGTCCCCGACTCGCCGGAGCCCTGCGTGCGGCTCACCGACGGCCACGGCGTCTGGTTCCGCGGCCCCGGAACGCGCGGCCCGCTGGAGTACGCCGACGACCTCTACTGCCCGACGCGCACCCCGAAGGTCTACGCGGGCAAGTACGCGGGCGGGGCGTGAGGCACCCCTAGACTGGCGCCTCATGTCGGTCGACCGGGCGCAGCGCGAGCAGATCGCGTACGACGAGCACGACGTCTTCGAGAACTCCAAGCGCTGGCACCAGCGCGTCATCCACGTCGTCCACGGGCCGAACACGGAGCTCGGCGAGCAGCGCTTCGAGCGGCTCGCGCGGGACGCGGCCGCCGACCGGCGGGTGCTGGACATCGGCTGCGGCCGCGGCGAGTCGTCGAAGGAGCTGCTCGATCTCGGGGCGCGGTCGGTGCGCGGCGTCGACGTCTCGCAGAAGTGGATCGGGCACGCGAAGGAGCGCTACGAGCGGCCCGGGGTGCTCGAGTACGCGTGCCTCGACGTCACGGAGCCGTTCGAGGGCACCTACGACCTGATCTTCGGCCGCTCGATCCTGCATCACCTCGACTACCGCCCGTTCCTCGAGCGCGTCTACGCCGAGAACCTGGCGCCCGGCGGGGTGCTGCTGTTCATGGAGCCGCTCGGGTCCAACGTCATCACCAAGGCGTTCCACGCGCTCGTGAAGTCGGCCCACACGCCCGACGAGCGGCCGTTCGACACGACCGACCTCGACTGGCTGCGCGCGACGTTCCCCGACGTGCGGCTGATCCCGATCAACTTCCTCTCCTATCCGATCGGCATCGCGTCGTCGCTGGTGCTCCGCCACCGTCCGGCCGACAACGCGGTGATGCGGGCGGCGGACCGGGCGGACCGCTGGATCGAGCGGCGTCCGCGCGCGCTGCCGCAGGCGCGGCAGCTGATCGTCCACGTGCGCCGCCCGGCCGAGGCCTGAGCCGCGTGCCCGGGCTCGACGTGGTGCGGCGCGCGGCGACGGCGCCCGGGGTGCGACGCCTGACGACCGTGACGCCCGTCATCCGCGCCACCGGGGCGCTGCGCGGCACGCTGGTGCGCGAGACCCGCCGGTTCGCGCTCAACGAGCTGCGCCCGCGCGACGTCGCCGCCCGCTACACCCTGCGCGAGGGCGGCCGGGCGGTCGTCATCCGCCACCACAGCTCCGACGTGATGATCCTCGACGAGATCTTCTCGGCCGGCGAGTACGACCTGCCCGAGCCGGCGGCCGCGATCCTCGACGCGCTCGACGCCCCCCGCGTCGTCGACCTCGGCGCGAACATCGGCCTCTTCGGCGTCTGGCTGCTGAACCGGTGGCCCGCGGCGACGCTCGTCGCCTACGAGCCCGACCCCGGCAACGCCGAAGTGCTGGAGCGGGTCGTGGCGCTCAACGACGCCGCCGACCGCTGGACGGTGCGCCGCGCGGCGGCCGCGACGGCGCCCGGGACGCTGACCTTCCTGGCGGGCCGCGGCTCGACCTCCCGGGTGGTCGACGCAGACGGCGACGGCACCGTCTCGGTGGAGGCGGTCGACGCGTTCGCCGACCTGGCCGACTGCGACCTCGCGAAGATCGACGTCGAGGGGGGCGAGTGGGCGCTGCTGGCCGACCCGCGCTTCGCCTCGCTGGCCGCGCGCGTCGTCTTCGTCGAGTACCACCCGCAGGGCTGCCCCGGGCCGGACCCGGGGGCCGATGCCCAGCGCCTGGTGGCCGCGGCCGGCTACGCCGTCCACCACGCGCCCAAGGACATCCCGGGCTACGGCGTCGTGTGGGGCACGCGGGCGTGACGACGGCGGCGACGGTCGACGTCGTCGTTCCCACCTACGGCGGCTGGGAGCACACCGAGCGCTGCCTGCGCCACCTGGCCGCGCAGACGCTCGCGCACCGGACGATCGTCTCCGACAACGGCTCGCCGGACGGCACCCCCGAGCGGGTGCGCGCGGCGTTCCCGGACGTCGACGTGCTCGAGGGCCGCGGCAACCCGGGCTTCGCGCACGCCTGCAACCGGGGCGTCGCGGCGGGCGCCGGCGAGATCGTCGTGCTGCTCAACAACGACGTGGACGTCCGGCCGGACTTCCTCGAGCGCGTGGCGGCCCCGCTCGCCGACCCCGCGGTCGGCTCGGTGGCGGCGACGCTGCTGCAGGCCGACGAGGAGCGGATCGACAGCGTCGGCCTCGCGGCGGATGCCACGCTGGCGGGCTGGTCACGGCTGCACGGCCGCCCGGCGGCGGAGGCGGGCGGGGCCTCGCCGCGGCTCGCCGGCCCGTCCGGGGGCGCCGGCGCCTACCGGCGCCGGGCGTGGGAGCAGGTCGGCGGCCTGGACGAGGGCGTGCGCTTCTACTCCGAGGACCTGGAGCTGGCGCTGCGCCTGCGCGCGGCGGGCTGGCGGGCGGCGGTCGCGCCGGACGCCGTGGGCGTCCACGCCGGCTCGGCGACGATGGGCCGCCGCTCCGCCGCCCAGCGCGAGGCGGCGGGGTTCGCCCGGGCGTACTTCCTCGGCCGCTACCGCGTGCTGCGCTCGCGCACCGGGCCGCGGGCGCTGGCGACCGAGCTGGTGGTGGCGGGCGCCGACGCCGCCCTGCACCGCGACCTCGCCGCCCTCCGCGGCCGCGTGCGCGGGCTGCGCGCCGCCCGCGCGGTCCCGCCCCGCCCGCGCCCGCCCGAGGACGCGATCGAGCCCGCGATCGGCTTCGTCGCGAGCCTGCGGATGCGCCGCGACGCGGTCGCGGGCTGAGAAGAGCCGCCTGGCCCGCCACACGTCTCCTCCGCGACCTTGCGCGACAGCGGGGCTGCCAACGGAACCCTGGCGGGCGGACGGTCGGCGTCAGCTCGTCAGCGACTCGGCCAGGACCTCGGCGTAGACCGCGTCCATCTGGCGCGCGAGGCGGTCCGCCGTGAACAGCTCGAGCACGCGCTCACGGCCCGCGGCGCCGAGCCGCCGGCGCTCCTCCGGGTCGCGCGCCAGGCGCACGATGCTCTCGGCGAACGCCTCCGCGTCGCCGACCGGAACCATCAGGCCCGTGTCGCCGAGC
>JANJUA010000041.1 GCA_024710825.1 Solirubrobacteraceae bacterium | reverse complement strand
GTGGTCGAACGACGGCGCGAGCGGAAACACGCCGTCGGTGCCGACACGGCCGAACGTCGGCTTGAGGCCGCTGACGCCGCAGAACGCCGCCGGGATGCGGATCGACCCCGCCGTGTCGGTGCCGAGCGCCAGCGGCGCCTGCCGCAGAGCGAGGGCGACGGCCGACCCGCTGCTCGACCCGCCGGCCGTCCGGGCGGGGTCCCACGGGTTCAGGCACGCCCCGAGGTGCTGGTTCTCGGACGTGATGCCCCAGGCGAACTCGAACAGGTGCGTTTTGGCGACGAGCACCGCACCTTGCGCGCGGACACGCTCGACGCATGGCGCGTCGCGCGACGGGACGTGCTCGGCGAACATCCGCGAGCCGTACGTCGTCCTCACGCCGGCCGTGTCGATCAGATCCTTGACGAGGATCGGCACCCCGAGCAGCGATGCGCCGTCGGCGTCGCGCCGCGCGTACCGCTGCTCGGCCTCCCGCGCCTCCCCCATCGCCCGGTCCAGCGCAAGCGCCGCGCAGGCGTTCGCGCCGCTCGTCTGCTCGATCCTGCGCGCGGCCGCTTCCAGGGCCTCCACGGGCGAGAGCCGGAGCGCCAGGAACTCGCGGCGCAGATCGCTCGCCCCCAGCTCGTGGAGCGCCGTCACGCCCGCGCCGGCTCGACTCGAACCCGACCGCACATGAGGCGCGATGCTATCCGGAGGGCGATCGCTCGCCACGCGCGTCGCCGCCGGCTCGCGCTGGTCTTGTCGTGTGCCTGCGACGACGCCCTCGCGGTTTGGGAGAAGATCGCCGATGTGGGCGTCCGGTCAGCAGCCGGCAGCCGCGCGGCGCGCACGCCGTCCGCTCCGTCGTGGGCGCGGCGCCACGGCGCCCTCGGCGCGGCCGTCCTGCTGGGAGCCGGGTCGCTGCTCGTGGCATCGGCACTCGGCTACGACGCCTGGGCGTGGATGGTCTGGTCGAGGGAGCTGACTCACGGCGACCTGCAGACGGCGGGCGGCCCATCGTTCAAGGCCCTGCCCGTCGTGGCCGTCGCGCCCTTGACGCCGTTCGGTGACGTCGCGCCGGTCGCGTGGCTCGCCGCGATGCGCGTCAGCGCGCTGCTGGCCCTGCTCGCGGCGTTCCGCGCCGGTCGACGACTCGGTGATCTTGTCGCCGGGGCGGCCGGCGCCGTCCTGCTCGCGATCGGCCCGGACCTCTTCCGTACCGCCGCCTTCGGCTCGTCCGAGCCGCTTCTGGTGCTGCTGGTGCTGCTCGCCGCCATCGGCTGGCTCGACGGCCGCCCACGAGCCGCGCTGGTCCTGCTCGGCGCCGCGGGCCTGATCCGCCCCGAGCTGTGGCCCATCGTGCTCGCTCTCACCGCGGCGCTCTGGGTTCGCGACCGGCGTGTCGACGCCGCCTCGCTGGCCGCCTCCACCGTGCCGCCGGTCGTCTGGCTGGGGCTCGCATGGCTCGGCTCCGGACGAGCCTTCAGCCAGGTGATCAGCTTGCACGCGCCGGCGCGCTGCACGGCGTGCACATGGGCGGCAGCGTTCCTGCCGTCTATCGGGTTGGGCGATGGCGAGAGCTTCACGGGGGTGCTCGGGCGACTGACCGGGGCGATCGTCCTGCCCGCCCTCGTGCTGGCGGTGGTGGGCGTGATCGACGCCGTCCGCCGCCGGCGCGGCGAGGTGCTGGTGCTGGCGGCGGTGGCGCTCGCCTGGGTCCTGATCGTCGCCGTGATGGCGCAGATGGGCTACCCGGGCTCGCGGCGCTACCTGGTCGGCCCGTCCGTCCTGCTGGCCCTGCTGGCCGCGCTCGGCCTCGCGAGTGCACTGGCAGAGCTCCGCGACAAGCGCATCCGCGCCGCCGTCGCGGCCGCGATCGCCGGCGTGGTGCTCGTGAGCGCCTACCCGACGATCCGGGCGAACGCCCGCCTGGTGAGCACCGTCCGCGCCGAGCAGCGCCTCCACGCAAAGCTGCGAGACGCGATCGAGCTTGCGGGCGGACGGCGGGCGGTGCTCGAGGCCGGGGCGGCGGCGGTGAACCCGTGGCTTCAGACGGCCCTCGCGTGGGACCTCGAGGTGCCGCTCCGCGGCGTGCAGGCGACCTGGGACTCCACGCACCGGAGACCGCACTGGCATCCGCCCACGCTGCTGTTCCGCGGCCCCCGGCGGCTCGCGGGCCCGCCGCCCGCGCTCTCGCCCCGGCGCCCGGTGACGCTGCTCGGCCGGGCCGGCCCCTGGCGGCTCCTGCGAGCCGTCTCACCTCGCGAGGCGGCGGCCGGTGCCGTTCCCCGCGTGGGCTCGATCCCGCCGCTCGTCGACCGCGCCGACGTCTACGCGGCGGACGCGCCGACGGGCCTCAGTCCCGCCGTCAGGGGCGACCCCGCTCTGCTCTACGTCCCGAACTCCGAGTCCGACAGCGTGTACGTCGTCTCACAGCGCACGGCGAGGATCGTGCGCCGGCTGCACGTCAGCGCCGAGCCCCAGCACGTGACGCCGTCCTGGGACCTTCGGACCCTCTGGGTCACGAGCGACAAGGGCAACCGCCTCACGCCGATCGATCCGCGGACCGGCCGTCCGGGCCGATCCGCGCGCGTGCTCGACCCGTACAACCTCTACTTCACCGCCGACGGGCGCCGCGCGATCGTCGTCGCCGAGGCCTACCGGCGGCTCGACTTCCGCGCGCCCCACACGATGAGGCTCCGGCACACGCTGCGAACGCCCATGTGTCCGGGCATCGACCACATGGACTACACCGCGAACGGCCGCCGCGCGCTCGTCTCCTGCGAGTTCGGCGGGCGGATGATCGTCGTGGACCTCGACGCCGAGCGCGTGGTGAAGACGATCGAGCTGCGCCGAGGCTCCATGCCCCAGGACGTCAAGCTCTCGCCAGACGGGCGCACCTTCTACGTCGCGGACACGGCGTCGAACGGCGTCTGGCTGATCGATGCCCGCAGCATGAGCAGGATCCGCCTGCAGCCGACGGGTCGTGGCGCACATGGCCTCTACCCGAGCCGCGACCGCCGGGTGCTCTACGTCTCGAATCGCGCGGAAGGGTCGATCTCGCTCATCTCGTTCCGTACCCGCAGGCCGTTTCGCAAGTGGCGGATACCCGGCGGCAGTCCCGACATGGGCGGGGTCTCGGCCAGCGGGCGGGTGCTCTGGCTCACCGGCCGCTACAACGCCGAGGTCTACGGCATCAGCACGCGCACAGGGCGCCTGCTGCACCGCATCCGGGTCGGCCGGGGCCCCCACGGCATGGCCGTCTGGCCCCAGCCCGGCCGCTACTCGATCGGCCACACGGGCATCCTGCGCTGACGGGCAGGTCACGGGCGCCGCCCGGGCTGTGAACGCTCGGCGCCGGCCCGCCCCGCCCGGGCCCGCCGGCCGAAGCGAGCCGGCGCTCGTACGACGCAATCAGGTGGGGGGCTCGCCGCCGCCGCCGTCGCCGCCGCCATCACCGGGGGCCGCGACGCAGACGGCCAGCGCAGGGGAGTTCGCCGCGGCGCGGATGAGACCCCCTCCCCGTCCGACGGGCATCGCCGCGTCCTTGTGCCGCGCGGGCGGCAGCGGATCGGTGGAGGCGGTCGCATCCCATATACCGCGCCAGGAGCTCTGCGCCTCGTTGCAGACGACGACGCCCTCGGGCAGCGACGCGGCGCTCGCGGGCTGTGCGGCGGACGCGGCGGACGCGAACGCGGCCGCGAGCAGCGCGATCGAGGTCAGGCTCGCGATCGCCGCGGCGGCGCCGCGGCGCGATCTGCCGCGACGGCTCGATCTGCCGCGACGGCGTGATCGTGCGGCGGGTCGGGACGGGGTCATAGGTCTTCTCCTTCGAGCGGTGAAGCGTGGGCAAGCTCAAAGGTGTCGTATCGGCGCCTCCTCAAGAGCCCGTAGCGCCACGGCTCGCGGACCGACGGATGTCCGGTGTCCGGCCTGTCGCGTCAAGCCGGCCGGTGCCGAGTGTGGTGATCGCCGAGCTCGATGACCCGCACCCCGCCGTACGTCTGGCCTCCCGCAATGCCGACACAGTCCCGGCGCCTCTGACCGCCGTACATCGTGCCGATCGGGCACTGGTCGTCGACCCCGCAATGCCGAAACCGCCCCGTCGCCTCTGACCGACAACCGGACGACCGGCACGCGGCGCCCGCCGCGAACGCACGACCGGTGCTCTCCGGCTCGCCGTCCTTGGGCGGTCGCGCTCGCGAAACGTGGGGCGGTTCGTGGGCGGAGCACCTCGAAACCGACCGAGCTGCGACGCGCAGCGACACGGACCGCCGGCGGCCTGCTCGCCCAGTTCCCGTGCGGGTTCTCGTCGCTCG
>JANJUA010000040.1 GCA_024710825.1 Solirubrobacteraceae bacterium | reverse complement strand
GAGCGGCCAGCCATCCGGTCGGCCACCCGCCATCAGCGGGTCGGTGCCGGTGCGCACGTAGCCGCGAGCGTCGACGCGAACGCCCATCGCGTCGGCCCAACCCGTGCGCGGCAGGCCACCGATGCACAGGAACAGGGAGTGTGCCGGTTGCCTCTCCGACCTGCCGGCTGCGTCCGTGGTCGTTACCGCGCCGAGTTGGTCGGCGTCGGCATCGACCGAGGTGACCTGGGTACGCAGCCGCACGTCGACCAGCGGATGGCGCTCGATCCGCTGCACCAGGTAGCGCGACATCGCCGCATCGAGCGATTCGCCACGAACCACCATCGTCACCCGCGCGCCGGCGCCGGCGAGGTCCATTGCCGCTTGACCGGCCGAGTTGCCGGCACCGACGACGACCACGTCCTCACCGCCATATCGCGCGGCCTCGCTACGCCCCGCGCCGTAGTAGACGCCGCGGTTGAGCAGCTCGTCCACGCCCGGCAGCTCGAGCCGGCGCCAGACCATTCCCGGCGCGACCACGGTCACGTCGGCCCGCAGCTCATGGCCACCGGCGACGACCAGCGTCGGCTGACCCGCCTGATCGATCGAGCTGCCCACCACGCCGCGCACCAGCACCAGCTCCGCGCCGAACTTCTCCGCCTGTCTACCCGCGCGCCGTGCGAGCTCGGCTCCGCCGATCCCGTCCGCGAACCCGAAGAAGTTCTCGATCAGCGAGGTATGCGAGGCCTGGCCACCCGGCACGTCGGTCTCGATCACCACCGTGCTCAGCCCGTCGGAGGCCGCGTACACGGCGGCGGCCAGGCCCGCCGGACCCGCTCCCACGATCGCGACGTCGTAGCGCGTCCGGGACGGCGGCCGGTTGATGCCCCAGGCCTCGGCCAGCCCCTGCACCGTGGCTTGCTCGTGAACGTGATCGCCGTCGATGACGACCGGTACCGCGTCGTCGGTCAGCCCGTGAGCCGCCAGCAGCTCCGTCGCCTGCGGCGAGCCCAACTCGTAGGCGGCGTACGGTTGCGCGCCCCGCGTCAAGAAGTCCCGCACGCGGAAGTCCTCGGGCTCCAGGCGGCGTCCGACGACCTGGACCATCGGTCGGACCGGGCTCATACGGCGTCCCTCATGGACCCGTCGGACCGACACGGGAGATCGGCGCAGCGCCTCCCCATCGGCGTCGCGTAGCCGCCTGTCCGATCCGCGGCGTTGCTCCAGGGCGTGGTTGTCATGGGGTTCCTCCGGCCCGCGTGTCGAGGGCAGCCGGGGCGGCGAGGCGCCTCCGGATGCGGGCGAGCTCGCGCTGGAAGTCCGCCAGCGCCTGGCACAGTGGCCGCGGCACCGCCGGGCGGTCGCCGTAGAAGCGTGCCCGGGCGCGCAGCTCGGCGACCACACGGTCCAGCCGGGCTGCACGCCTTGCGAGACGATCGCGCTCGAGTTGGGCACCGAGCGTCATGGTCATGCGGTCGCCTCGGCATTCGACATCGCACCGCGGTCGGAGCCCAGGAAGCCCAGCAGCGCCTCGTTGACCTCATCGGGGTGCGTCCACAGCAGTCCGTGCGGAGCCTCCGCGATCTCGACGACCTCGCAGCCTGCGACAAGCTCGGGGATCCGGCGCGCGGTGGCCTCGATCGGCAGAATCCGGTCGGCGTCGCCGTGCACCACCAGCGTCGGGACGTCGAACTTCGCGAGATCGCCTCGGAAGTCGGTCACCCACGTGGGCGGGCACGCCATCGTGGCGACCGCCGAGGCGCCCGCGCCGGTGTTCCAGCTGTCGCGCACCACCTGCTCGCTGATCCGCCTGCCGAGGTTGTCGTCGAGGTTGTAGAAGTCCGCGAAGAACTCGGTGAGGTAGGCGAACCGGTCGGTGCGGATCGCGCTGACCACGGCATCGACGCTCGCCGACGTCAAGGCGCCCGCGGGGTTGTCGTCGGTCTGGAGGAGGAATGGCGTCACGGCACCTATCAGCACCGCCCGGCTCACCCGCTCGGACCCGTAGGTGCCGAGGTAACGCGCCACCTCGCCGCCGCCCATCGACATGCCGACGAGCACGACGTCGTGCAGGTCGAGCTGGGTCATGAGCTGGTCCAGATCAGCCGCGAACGTGTCGTAGTCGTATCCCGCACTCGGTCCGCTCGACTTGCCGAAGCCCCGGCGGTCGTACGTGATGACGCGGTAACCGGCGTCCAGCAGCGCGAACGTCTGCTGCTCCCACGAGCGGCCGTCGAGCGGGAATCCGTGAATCAGCACGACGGGCCGGCCCTGACCCAGGTCCTCGTAGTTGATCTCGACCAGACTGCTCTGGTCGATGAAGATGGTGGACATGATGGGCTCCTGTGGTGGTTGCCGTGTGGCCCTTGCCACACGTTTCGAAGCGAGCATCTCCCCGCACGGCGGCGCTCGCGTCAGGGACTCCCCAGTTCCACTCCCTAGGCCAAGCCCGACTCACCGGTGCGTGCGAGGACCCGGACCCGGTTAGACTCGCGTCGATGCCGACCGTGCAGGGGCGACGTCTGCGCGGCCGGACCGCTGAATGTGCCGCTGTCGTCCAGACGCTGGATCACGCCCGCGAGGGGCTGACCGCCGTACTCGTCCTGCGTGGGGAAGCCGGGATCGGCAAGTCGGCTTTGATCGAGTACGCAGTCGAGCATGCAGACGGCTTTCGGCTGCTGAGAGCGGCGGGCGTCGAATCCGAGATGGAGCTGCCGTTCGCGAGCCTGCACCAACTGTGCGCCCCGCTGCTCGACGACGTCAGCGACATCCCCGAGCCCCAGCGTGAGGCACTTGACGTCGCGTTCGGCCGGCGCCTGGCCGTCCCGCCGGACCGGTTCATCCTCGGCCTTGCGCTGCTCAACCTGCTGTCGGCGGCGGCCGAGCGTGGGCCGGTGGCCTGTCTGATCGACGACGCCCACTGGCTCGACTCGGGCTCGGCGCTGGTCCTCGGTCTCGTCGCCCGACGCATCCGCGACGTGCCGGTCGCGATGATCTTCGCCGAACGCGACGGCGCAGAACGGGGGGCGCTGGCCGACCTGCCGCACATGAGGATCGAAGGCCTGGGTGACGCCGACGCCCGGGCGCTACTGGCCACCGCCCACGGACGTCCGCTCGACGAGCGCGTTCGCGACCGGATCGTCGCCGAGACCAACGGCAACCCGCTGGCGCTGCTCGAGCTGCCTCGGAGCCTGGACCTCGACTCCGTCGGGAGCAACTTCGACCTCGGCCTGCGGTTGCCCAGCCGCATCGAAGCGAGCTTCCGAGGACAGGTCGCGGGGCTCCCGCCCGAGACCCAGCAGCTGCTGCTCGTGGCCGCCGCCGAGCCGATCGGCGATCCGACGCTGCTCTGGCGTGCGGTCGCACAGCTCGGCATCGCGGTCGAGGCGGCGGCGGCCGCGGAGTCCGCCGGCCTGCTCGACGTCGGCGCCCGGATCGTCTTTCGGCACCCGCTGCTGCGCTCGGCCGTCTACCGCTCTGCGCCACCGCGGGACCGGCGCGCCGTCCACGCCGCGCTGGCCGACGTCACCGATCCGAAGCTCGACCCCGACCGGCGCGCATGGCACCGGGCGCAGGCCACGCTCGGTCCCGACGAGGCGGTCGCAGAAGAACTCGAGCTGGCCGCGGCGCGTGCGCAGGTCCGGGGCGGCTTCTCGGCGGCGGCTGCGTTCCTCGAACGTGCGACGGTCTTGACCCTCGATGCCCATCTCCGCGCCGCTCGGGCGCTCGCGTGCGCCCAGGCCAAGCTCGCGGCGGGCGCGCTCGACGACGCCGTCAGCCTCCTGGGCATGGCGGAGTCGTCCGGGGGCCTCGACCCGCTCGGAGCGGCGCGGGCCCTGCTGCTGCATGGTCAGGTCGAGTTCCTGGCCGGACGTTTCAGCCCGGCGATCTCATGCTTCGTGGACGCCGCGAAGCGCTTGGAGACCCTCGACCCGGTCCTCGCGCGCGACACCTACCGTGACGCCTTCTACGCGACGTTCGTCGCGGGCCGGCTCGGCGGCAGCGGCGGCACGCACGCGGTCCGGGCCGCCGCCGAATGGGCGCCGCAGGTCGACGGCGCGCACGAACCGCAGGACCTTCTGCTCGAGGGCATGGCGATCATGCTCAGCGAGAGCCATGCCGCCGGCGTGCCCGTCGTCCGTGCGGCCCTGCGGGCGTTCTGCACCGAGGAGCTCTCCGTCGGGCAGACGCTCGACTGGCTGCCCTGCGCGTGCCACATGGCGCTCAGCGTCTTGGACTTCGAGAGCTGGGACGTCCTGTCGGAACGGGGGGTCGAGGTCGCCCGGAACGCCGGTGCTCTCGCCGTACTGCCGATCGCCATGACTCTGCGAGTGTCCAACCGCATGTTCGCCGGCGAGCTCGACGCCGCGTCGGCCCTCAACGCGGAGGTCGAGGCCGTGGTCGACCAGACCGGGCTGGCGTTGATGGCGTCCTACGGCGCCATGACCATCGCGGCGTGCCGCGGGCGGGACCCGAACACCGACGAGGCCGAGCGGCTCGCCGCCGCTTCCGGCAACGGTCAGCTCGTGACCACGCTGCAGTGGGCCCGAGCGATGTTCTCCAACGGCCACAGTCGCTTCGACGAGGCGCTGGCAGCGGCCGAGCCGGCCAGCGCGCATCCCAAGGAGCTCGGTTCGACGACCTGGGCGTTGACCGAGCTGATCGAGGCTGCGGCCCTCAGCGGCGACCGCGCTCGCGCTGCGGCAGGCCTGGCCGAGCTCGCTGCGCTCACCCAGGCCAGCGGCACCGCCTGGGCGCTCGGGACCGAGGCGCTGATGCGGGCGCTCGTCGAGGAGGATGCGGCCGAGCCGCACTATCGGGAGGCGATCACGCGCCTGCACGGCAGCGGGGTGGGGGTCGTGCTGGCCCGCGCCCATCTGAGCTACGGCGAGTGGTTGCGGCGCCAGAACCGCCGCTTCGACGCGCGGGAGCACCTGCGCACCGCCCAGGAGCTGTTCGCCGCGATGGGGTTCGACGCGTTCGCCGACCGCGCGGCTCGGTCGCTACTGGCGACGGGCGAGAAGGCACGCCGACGGACCGACGACAAGCGCGGCGAGCTGACCGCGCAGGAGGGGCAGATCGCCGAGCTCGCCCGGCAGGGGCACTCCAATCCGGAGATCGGCGCGCGGCTGTTCATCAGCCCTCGCACGGTCGAGTACCACCTCGCCAAGGTGTTCACCAAGCTCGGCGTCACGTCCCGGACGCAGCTGGAGCAGGCGCTCCCGGCCGTGACGGGGCGCGCAGGCGCAGACACGTCCGCGCATACACCGCCATGACCGCTGTCGGTTGACTCCTCGATGCGGCGCACGACGAGTGCTGTGATGGAGCCACCGCAGGCGGGTATCTCCGCCGCTCTCTCGCGCACCGCGGGCGCGACTTCGGAGGTCGGCCGGAGGGGCGGAACGCGACCGGGCGCTGATCCAAGAGGTGTTCGCACCGCCGAGGGCACCTAGGTCACCAATCGCGCCGCCCACGCTTGCGTCCGGCATCGGGCGCTACGGTGGGCGCGTGCGCATCGTGACGTGGAACGTCAACTCGATCAGGCAGCGGCTGCCGCGGCTGCTGCCCTGGCTCGACGAGCGCCGTCCGGACATCGTCTGCCTTCA
>JANJUA010000005.1 GCA_024710825.1 Solirubrobacteraceae bacterium | reverse complement strand
CGAAGACCCGGATCAGGATGTGAGGTTCCGTGTGGCTGCCGTCGGGCTCCTCTACGTAGGCGCAGTGCTGTTCGTCAACGGGCTCGCCCTGGTCGGATGGGTGAGGGGGACGTCGATGATCCCGATGAACCTGTTCGTCGGACTTCTCCAGGTCGTCACGCCGTTCTACCTCATATTCACGGCGGACGGCGACCAGGCGGTGATCGTCCTCGCCTCCGGCCTGTTCCTCTTCGGCTTCACGTACCTGTACGTGGCGATGAACAACGCGTTCAACCTCGACGGCACCGGCCTCGGCTGGTTCTGCCTGTTCGTGGCCATGGCCGCGGTCGTGTACGCGTGGTGGAACTTCTCCGGGTACGCCGCGCTCAGCGTCAACGACACGAACGTCAACGACCTACTGGGCGTCCTGTGGGCGAGCTGGACCGTGCTGTGGCTGCTGTTCTGGATCGTGCTCGGCCTGGGGAGGACCGGCTTCACGAGGTTCACCGGGGCATGGTGCGCCGCGCAGGGCATCTACACCGGTTTCGTCCCCGCCGTCGTGCTGATCAACATCCCCGACGCGCTCACCTCGACGTTCGTCATCGTCATCGCCGCCGTCTCCGTCGTGACGTTCCTCGTGTTCCTGGCCGTCCTCAAGCCCCGGTTCGACGTCGTCGAGGCGCCCGAAGCCGCCTCCACGGCGTACTCGGGCACATAGGGATCCACCGTCCTGAAGAAACAGGAGTCGACATGCCCCGGAATCTCTTCCCGCTTGACAACACCAAGAAGTTCACCGATCAGAAGCATGTCGGTCACAACCGGTGGCATCCCGACATCCCCGCACCGGTGAGCGTCAAGCCGGGCGACGTGTTCCGTGCCGACTGCCGCGAGTGGTTCGACGGCGCGATCCACAACGACGACTCCGCCGACGACGTCCGCAACGCCCCGCTTCCCGGAGTCCATGTCCTCAGCGGACCGTTCCACGTCGAGGGCGCCGAGCCCGGCGACCTGCTGATCGTCGACATCCTCGAGATCGACGCCTGCGACCAGGAGGACGAGGGCCCGCTCTCCGGCATGGGTTGGGGCTACACCGGGGTGTTCGCCAAGAGCAACGGCGGCGGCTTCCTCACCGAGCGGTTCCCCGACGCCTACAAGGTGATCTGGGACTTCATGGGCGACGTGGCGACGTCGCGCCACATTCCCGAGTGCTCCTACGTCGGCATCCATCACCCGGGCCTGATGGGCACCGCCCCCTCGGCGGAGCTGCTCGCCAAGTGGACCAAGCGCGAGACCGACCTCATCGCGACCGACCCCGAGCGCGTCCCGCCGCTGGCCCTGCCGCCGCTGCCGGACAGCGCGATCCTGGGCACGCTCACCGGCGCGGACTTCGACCGGGTGGCAAACGAGGCGGCGCGCACCGCTCCGCCGCGCGAGAACGGCGGCAACCAGGACATCAAGAACTTCACGGCCGGGACGCGGGTCTTCTACCCGGTCTTCGTCGAGGGAGCCAAGCTGTCGTTCGGCGACCTGCACTTCTCCCAGGGCGACGGCGAGATCACGTTCTGCGGCGCGATCGAGATGGGCGGGTTCATGGACCTGCACGTCGACCTCATCAAGGGCGGCATGGAGACCTTCGGGATCCACGAGAACGCGATCTTCATGCCGGGCCTGCGCGACCCGCAGTACTCCGAGTGGATCGCCTTCTCCGGCGTGTCGGTGGAGAAGGACTCCGGCAAGCAGCGCTACCTGGACTCGCAGCTCGCCTACGAGCGCGCCTGCCATCACGCGATCGACTACCTCATGAAGTTCGGCTACACCGACATCCAGGCCTACATGATCCTGGGCTCCGCGCCGATCGAGGGACGGTTCTCCGGCGTGGTGGACATCCCGAACTCGTGCGCCACCGTCTACATCCCGAGGCGGATCTTCGACTTCGACGTCGCCCCGTCGAGCAAGAAGCCGCACCAGGTGACCCAGGGCGTGCAGGTGCCGAGGTCGGCGAACTGACGGCCCATGGCGCTCTACGAGTACCGCTGCGACCGGGACGGCTCGTTCGACGTGATCCTGGCCATGGGGACGGCCCCGGCATCGATGCGCTGCCCCGCGTGTGCGAGCCAGGCGCAGCGAGTGTTCTCCAAGCCGATGCTGACGTTCACGCCGCCGGCCCTGGCGACGGCGATCGACCACGCGGAGAAGACCCGCGACGAGCCCGATGTCGTCACGTCGCTGCCGCCACGACCCGCCCACCGGAGGACACCGGTCCTGCCGCTGACGCCGACTCTTCGGCGGCTGCCCAGACCGTGAGCTAGCCGGCCGGGACGGGACGACGGGCGCGCGCCGACGGCGGGCCCGGCGCGGCGTGCTCTTCGCGCAGCACCCAGAAGACGAGCGCATCCTCCTGCCCGACGTTGCGCCAGCCGGTGACGCCGCTCCACTCGACCAGCAGCACCTCGCCCTGGCGCAGCACCGGGCGTCCCGTGGCGAGGAACACCTGCACAAGCCCGGAGGCGACGGCGACGAGCTCGACACCCGTGTGCTCCGTCGCCGCGCGCACGCTCTGGCCCGGCGAGAGGCAGGAGAGCTGCGCTCGCAGCCCGACAGCGGAGTCGTCGAGCAGCGGGGCGAGCCGCGCCGCAGCATCGTCGCGGCGCCTGCGGCGCGCCAGCCGGTAGCCGAGCGCGATCTCGCCCCGCAGCAGCTCGTCGATCGTCATGTCCAGTCGCGAGGTGAGGTCGAGCAGCGTCTGGAGCGCAAGGCCGCGACGCCCGCGCTCGGCCTGCGAGATCGCGCTCGGCGAGACTCCCGCCAGCCGGGCGAGGTCGCCCTGGGTGAGGTTGCGCTGGATCCGAACGGCCCGCAGCGCGGCCCCGAGCCGGGCCGCGGCGAGTGCCGGCTCGAGCGCGGCGCGATGATCGTCGGGCTCCACCAGGAACACCCCGCCCTGCACGCCCTGGGGACGCCCTTCCGCCTTGGCGATGCGCAGCCGATCGGCGCCCAGCACCATGACGCATTGGCTCGCCGCATCGACCGCCTGACGCATCTGGGTGGAGTGGCGACCCGGGCTCAGCGTCCAGTACGCGACCGCCCAGAGCCCGAGCAGCACGGGACACGCGCGGGTGAAGAACCGCAGCGCCACGACATGCCCCCAGCGATCGCTGAACGCGTCCAGCGAGTCGAACAGCAGCAGCGGCCGCGGCGTGCGCTGCGCTCGCTCGCGTACGGCGCTCAGCAGCGCGCCGACGCTGTCGACCGTCGACCCCGGGCGCGCGTCGATGATCTCCGCGTCGGGATAGGCCGCGCGGAGCGGCTCGAGGTCGCCCTCGAGCTTGACGAAGACGACCGTGCCGAACTGCTCGCGGACTTGCAGCAACGCGGTGACGAACGGGTCGAGCGAGCCGCCCTCCTCGAGCTCCCAGACGACGTTGTCTCCCCAGAACAGGCCGCCGAGAGCGGCGTCGAGCTGCGCCACTCCGGTCGAGGCGGTGTCCCGGCGCGCGTGGGGGTGATCGCCGCTCGCCTGCGCCCCGTTGCCGCGCGCTGACCGCGATGAGGTCGGTGAGGACGGCACGTGCGCCTCCTTATGCGAGGTCCGGGAGGGCCCACCGGCGAGATGGGCCCGATCCCCCCTGAGTTCGTACTGCTAGAGCGGGGGCGTTGTCAAGGTGTCGCGGCGCCGGCTCGCGCTCCTGCGACGCCGTGGTCGATGATCTTCGCTGTCCAGCGGGGTCTTCGCTGGAACGTGACGAAGATGGGAGTGGAAGTGGGCAAGCTGATCTACGCCGCGATCGCCTCGCTCGACGGGTACGTCGAGGACGCGCAGGGCCGATTCGACTGGGCGACGCCCGACGAGGAGGTGCATGCGTTCGCCAACGACCTCGAGCGGCCGATCGGCACCCATCTGTACGGGCGCCGGATGTACGAGACGATGGTGTTCTGGGAGACCGCCAGCACCGCCGCCGACGAGCCGGCCGCGTTCCGCGACTACGCCGAGCTCTGGCGGGCGGCCGAGAAGGTCGTGTACTCCCGACGGCTTCAGAGCGTCTCGAGCGCGAGGACGCGGATCGAGCGCGAGCTCGTTCCGGACGCGGTCCGGCGGCTGAAGCAGGATTCGGCGACCGACCTCGCGGTGGGGGGCGCCGAGCTCGCCGGCCAGGCGATCGGCGCCGGGCTGGTGGACGAGTGCCATCTGCTCCTGTGCCCGATCGTGGTGGGAGGCGGCAAGCGCGCGCTGCCCGACGACGTCCGCGCACGGCTCGAGCTTCTCGACGAACGTCGGTTCCACTGCGGCGTCGTTCACCTCCACTACCGCGTGGCGGGCTGACCGAGCCGCCCGGCGACCCACCGCCGGGGAACGCAGAAGGAGCGCGCGGGCCAGGGCGGGTACACCGTCCATTACGCCTATGTCATCGACAGAGCACCAGCACGTCGACTCCCCATCCGGGCACCG
>JANJUA010000436.1 GCA_024710825.1 Solirubrobacteraceae bacterium | reverse complement strand
CGGGGCGGTTCGTCCGGCGGCTCTCCCACGCCGGCCGGTCGGCGACGGGGATGGCGGCGGGCGGCGTGGGGCTGGCGGTGGTCGCCGTCGTGGTCGCGGTGGCGCTCACCCGCGGATCCGACGCTCCGCAGCCGAGCGCCGGCGCAACGCCCCCGTCCGCTCCCGCCACCACGCAACCGGCGACCCCTCAGGGCGAGCAGCCGGCGCGCGATGCCGGGCGAGCGGCGAACGCCGAGGGCGAGGACGGCTCCGGCCAGGGATCGTCCTCCCCAGCCGGAGCGCCACCGGCAGGCGCAGGCGAGAGCCCAGGCGCCGAGCCAGCCGGGTCCGAGCGCGACGGCGCCGGTGACGGATCGCGTGCCGGGTCCGCACCCGCCGGGACCGAGCAGGATGGCGCCGGATCGACCGGCGTGTCCGTGCCGGCCGCCGGCGAACGGACGGGGTCCACCTCGCCCGCCGCCATCCGGCAGCCCGCTCCCCCCCAACCGGCCGCCACCCCACAGCCGGCCGCCGACCCGCCCCCGGCCGACTCCGCCGCGGCCGAGCCCGAGGCCGTCGTCGACGACGGCTACCAGGAGTTCGGGCTCGAGCCATGACCGCCCGGCTCGCCCTCGCGCTCCTCGCCTGCCTCGCCGGCGCCGTCGGCTCCCTCCTGTCCGCCCGTACCGCCGCGGCCGCGCCCTACGAGGTGTGGTCGTGCCGCGATGCCGACGGCGCGCCCCTCTCCACGCAGGCCTGGGTCCCCGGCGGGAACGCCGGCGCGAGCGACGACACCTGCGCGGCGGGCGGCGCGCTGAGCGTCACGCTCGGCCCGTCCGACCTCGCCGCGGGCGCGCGGACCGGCTACCGCTTCGACGTCCCGCGCGGCGTGACGATCGAGAGCTACACGGCGCTGCTGGCCGCCACCGCGTCGAACCTGTCGATCCTGGCGTCCTACGTCGCCGGCCTCGGCCAGGGCGATGGCATATCGGTGCCGACCGTCTTCGACGGCTGCTACACGAACCTCGTCGGCACGTGCGTGGCGGGCGACCTCGGCGACCCGGATGCGCCGGCCAACGAGGTCGGCCTCCCGGTCTTCAACGGCGGCCTCGGCTTCCTCGCCTACTGCGCGAGCCCGATCGGCGCCCCGTGCATCCCGGGCGCCGACCCGCCGGCCACCGCGAGGCTCTTCCGCAGCACGGTCGTCCTCGACGACCCCTCCGCCCCGTCCGTCGGGATGCCCGGCGGCACGATCGCCGCCGGCGGGACCGTCAGCGGCACCCGCACGGTGTCCGCCGCCGTCGCCGACGAGGGCAGCGGCATCCTCCGCACGGAGCTGCTCGTCGACGGCACGGCCGTCGATGCCCGCGACGGCGTCGGGACGTGCGCCGCGCCGTTCACCGTCGCCGACCCCTGCCCGACCAACGCCCTCGCGACGTTCGCCCTCGACACGGCGGCGCTGGCACCCGGCCAGCACACGGTCGCCGTGCGCGCGCGGGACGCGGCGCAGAACGTCGCCGCCGGGCCTGCGCTGACGTTCACCGTCGCGCACCCGCCTCCGCCGTCCCCGACGGTCGTCACGGTGCCCGCCCTGCCCGCGCCCCCGGCGCCGCCGATCACCGTCGAGGTGCCGAGCGCCGAGCCCGAGCCGCCCGCGGAGCCCCTCAGGGTGCGCCTCCGGCTGCCCGACCGCATCGAGCTGCCCAGCAGACGGGACGTGAGCGGCACCGTCATCGGCCCCGACGGCACCCCGCGCGCGGGCGTCGAGGTCCGCTTCCGCCGGCGCGCGTTCGGCACGTCGCGCTGGTCCGCGACCGGCTCGCCCGTGGCCAGCGGCGCCGACGGCCGGTTCACGCTGCCCCTCCCGCGCGAGTCGGCCCAGCTCCGGGTGGTCGCGCGCTCGGAGACGATCAGGGCGAGGGCGGCGGTGGTCGACGTGGTCCGTGAGCTGGACGCGCGGATCGGTGCCTCCGACGAGCAGCTGCGCAACGGCCAGGAGCTGACGCTCGGCGGGCGCTTCCGCCACGCCGGCGGCGCGCTCGAGGGCCGCGAGGTGCTCGTGCAGGGCGTCGTGCGGGGGCGCTGGCGGACGATCGACTCCGTCGAGGCCGACGACGACGGCCGCGTCCGCTGGGACTACCGCTTCACCAACACGCGCCAGAGCGCCCGCTACCGCCTGCGCCTGGTGCTGCCCAAGGCCAAGCGGCTTCCGTGGGGCCGGACGGTGAGCCCCGCGGTGACCGTCACCGTCCGCGCGGACTGACGCGACCCGCGCTCGCGGTCAGCGTCCGCCCGGACCGACCTCCCGGCTCGCCGGCCTGCGCCCACCCGGGCAGCGGCCGCGTCACGAGCCCCTCGGCGACCGCCCAGGAGATCGTGCGCCGGAACGTCTCGGCGACCGGCGTGTATGCCAGGCCGAGCTCGCGAGTCGCGCGCGAGCCGTCGTAGCGGTGGCCGTGCAGGATCGTCCGCACCCGCGCCGGGCACACCGGCGACACCCTGCCGCGCACCCGGTACGCCCCGTCGCCGAGCAGGGCGAGGGCGCGGGCGAGCGTGGGCGGCACCATGCGCACGGGCTCGCGCACCCCCGCCAGCTCGGAGACGAGCTCGAGCGCCTCCGCGGAGCTGATCGTCGCCCCGTTGAGAACGTATCGCTCCCCCGCGCGACCGTGCTCGGCGGCCAGCAGGTGACCCTCCGCGCAGTCGTCGACGTCCACCACGCTGACGAAGGTGTCGACGAACGCGGGCAGCTTCCCGTTGAGGTAGGCGAGGATGATCTTGCCGTTGCCGCCGGTCCTGCCCGGCCCCTGGACCGACGACGGATTGACCGCGACGACCTCGACGCCGAGCCGCCGCCCGGCCGCGAACGCCGCCCGCTCGCCCTCGTGCTTGGAGCGGTCGTAGAGCGAGAGGTACGTGCCGCGATGCGGCGTGTCCTCGCGCCCCACGGTTCCGAAGGGCTCCCCCACCGACGCCGCCGAGGACGTCAGCACCAGCCGCGGGACGCCCGCGCTCGCCGCCGCGCGCACGGCCGTCTCGGCGCCGCCGACGTTGACGCGCAGGAGCTCGTCGGGATCCGCGGGGCAGTGGGAGTTGACCCCGGCGACGTGGAAGGCGAGCGCGCAGCCCGCCATGCCGGCGGCGAGCGCGTCCTGGTCGAGCGCGTGCCCGCGCACCGCCTCGGCGCCGTGGCCCTCGACCGTGGCCGCCGCGACCTCCGAGCGCGCGAGGCCCACGACATCGTCGCCGCGCTCGGCCAGCCGACGGGCGAGCGCGCCGCCGACGAACCCGCTGGCCCCGGTGAGGAAGACGCGCGCCATCGCGGTCAGCCGCGGGTGGCGGCGACGGCCGCGAGCCGCTCGTCGGGCGTGGTCACGGCGCCGCACTCGGCGAAGAACTCGCGCACGCGCTCCATGACCTCCCTGCGGTGCTCGCCTTCCTGGGCGCGGATCGCCGGGCCGAAGCGGATCTCGATGCGGCGGCGACGCCCGACGAGCCCGCCTCCCGTGCGGCTCATCCACCGCCGCCCCGGCGGCATCGTCGCCCCGGTGCCGCCGACGAAGACCGGAACGAGCGCGACGCCGTGCTCGGCGGCGAGCATCGCGGCGCCCGAGTGCAGCGGGCCGACCCGCCCGTCCCGCGAGCGCGTGCCCTCCGCGTACAGCAGCACGCTCCAGCGGTCGTCCATGAGCTCGGCGAGGTGGGTCGTGGCCCGGCTCTCGCGTCCGCCGGAGCGGTCCAGCGGCACCGTGCTGAACAGCAGCGAGACGGCGTGGGCGACCCGCCGGCGCCGGTAGAAGTAGTCCGCCGCCGCGGCGACCGCGGTGCGCCGCCGCCAGCGCGGAGGCAGGGCGCGCAGGATCGCGGGCGTGTCCATGTGGCTGGCGTGGGTGGCGACGAAGATCACCGGCGGCGCGACGGCGTCGAGGTGCTCGGTCCCGGACACCCGCCGCAGGGTGTAGAGGTCCATCAGCGGCGCGAGCACGCCGACGAGGATCGCCTCGCGCAGCGCGCACGCGCCGCGCCGGCGCGCCCAGCTGATGTCGAGGTCGCGACGCCTGCCCGTCATGCCCGTACTACGTCCGTGGCCCGCGCGGGTTTCGCGTCTTCAGACGATCTTGCCGGGATTGAGGTTCCCGGCCGGGTCGATGCCGTCGAACAGCGCCCGCACCAGGGTGACGCCGGGCCCGGAGATGTCCTGCTCCAGCCACTGCGCGTGCTCGGTGCCGACCGCGTGATGGTGCGACAGCGTCGCGCCGCCGTCGACGAACGCCTGCTGGATCGCCGACTTCACGACGTCGTACTGCTCCAGCGGTTCGCGCCCCGCGTTCGGCGGGAAGGCGAACGTGAAGTACAGGCAGGCGCCCGCGTGGTAGGAGTGCGACAGGTGGCACATCGCGTAGCCCCGCACGCCGACCTCGTCGAAGGCGCCGTGCGCCGCGGACATGACGCGGTCGTAGAGCGGCCGCAGGGCGCTCCACGGCGCAGACGTCTCGGAGACGTCGCCGAGCGCGCCGCGGTCGAGCAGGTAGTCGCGGATGTAGGGCGTGTCGAACTTCTTCTGGTCGTACAGCGCGCCGGGTCCGGAGCCGACGCACACGCCGCCGTGGCGCGCGACGATGCGCCCGACCGCCTTGCGCTCCGCCGAGACGTGCCGCTCGCTGCCCTCGTAGCCGATGAACGAGAGGCACATCTCGTCGACGTCGAAGCCCTTGCGGGCGCGCAGATACGCCTTGAGCGCGGCGGACTTGAGCCGGTCCAGCGGCGACGACGCCTTGCTCGTGGCGAAGGAGAACCGCGTCTCGGGCGCGTCGGAGACGCGCGTGACCGTCGGATGCGCCTCGCTGGCGGCGATCTCGCGCATCGCGGCGAGGCCGGCGTCCCAGTCCGGGAAGAGGTAGCCGAGGATCGTGCGCTGCGCGGCGATGCGCCGCACGTGGACCGTCGCCTCGGTGATGATCCCGATCCGGCCCTCGCTGCCGAGGACCATCTCGCGCACGCTCGGGCCGGTCGAGGTGCTCGGCACCGGGCGCACGAGCAGCAGCCCGGCGGGCGTGACCACCCGCAGGCCGCGCGTGAGGTCGGCGATGTCGCCGTAGCGGTCCGACTGCATGCCCGACGAGCGGGTGGCGATCCAGCCGCCGAGCGTCGAGTGCGTGAAGCTGTCGGGGAAGTGGCCCATCGTCCAGCCCTGGGCGTTGAGCTGACGCTCGAGGTCCGGGCCGAGCACGCCGGCCTGCACGCGGGCGAGCTGCGAGGGCGCGTCGATCTCGAGCACGCGATCGAGGCGGGAGAGGTCGACCGAGACGACGGTGCGCCGCTCGTCGCGCGGCGGCTCGAGGCTGCCGGAGATGCTCGTGCCGCCGCCGAAGGCGATGAGGACCGCGTCCGCCTCGAGCGCGGCGGCCACGACGGCGACGACGTCCTCCTCGGTCCCCGGGCGCACCACGACGTCCGGCAGCCGGCCGAGATCGCCGCGGCGATGAAGGACGATGTCGCGCAGGCTCTTGCCGCGCGCGTGGACCACGCGGTCGTGCGCGTCGGTGGAGACGTGGTCGGCGCCGACGGCGCCCTCGAGCGCCGCGCGCAGATCGACCGTCAGCGCCGGCTCCGGGATCGTCAGGTCCTCGAAGCGCACGGGGGCCGCGCTCGCGCGGTTGACGTCCAGGCCGAGGTGGCGCTGCACGAACGGGCGGAAGCCGGGCTTGTCGTCGTCCTCGAAGGCGACGCCGTCCAGCCCCCAGCCCCACCATTTCATCGCCGCCATCTGCCGTGCTCCGTCCCTCTTGGTCGCGCCACAGCCTAGGGAGCGGTCGCATCGGCGCGAGCCCCGCCCGGCGCCCGCGGCGCCGGGCGGATACACGTCGTGCGCGGCGCGCGCGAGCAGCGACGTCCGCCGTGGGACTCATATATCCGTCCAGGAAGCTGGACTGCGGGCGCGGATCTGCCGATGCCAAGAGTCATGACGTCAGCAGCACACGACCTGTGCGACGTGGTCGACCGCCCCGGATGGGCCCGGGCGCTGCCCCACGAACGCTGCAACTACCACGGTCACAAGCCGGCGGTGGCCTCCTACGTGGGGACGCCGCTCTGCCGCAGCTGCACCGAGCGCATGCTGCACAACGGCCAGCACCGCCCGGGCGACCGCGAACGCCGCTAGCTCCCACGCGGATCCGCCGGCGCCCCTCAGACGATCGGAAGGTCGTCGAGGACGACCAGCAGCTCGGCGTCCTCCAAGACGCTGTGCAGCATCGAGGCGATGCCCCACAGGCGCAGCTCGACGGCCTCCGCCGCCGCGTCCTCGACCGTCGTCAGCACGAACGCCCGGGCACAGGGATCGTCGGGCACGATCACCGCCGCGTGGGCGTCGAGGCGCTCCAGGGCCTGCTCGATCACCGCCGCCCTCTGCGCCGCCAGCATGTCGTTCGCTACGTCGTCCGCGTAGACGGCGAGGCTCAGCAGTAGCTCGTCGCGGAGAAACTCCACGGCCCGTTCAGGAATGTTCACCTCGCCAGAGATGGCGTGCACCCTCTCACATGTCACGGCCGGATTGCGCATCTAGTGGTTCGCCGTCCGACAAGGTTGTCCTACTCGCCGGACGAGAGTTGCTCCTACCGGGGCCACGGCTGACGACCTCCGCTACACCGTCACCCTGTCGCGCAGCGCCTCCAGCGTCGCCGGGCCGATGCCGGTCACCGCGTCGAGCTCGTCGACCGAGCCGAAGACGCCGTGCTCGTCGCGGTAGGCGAGGATCGCCGCGGCGGTCACGGGCCCGATGCCGTCGAGCGCGTCGAGCTGCTCGAGCGTCGCCGCGTTGAGATCGACCGGAGCGTCCGCCGCCGGCGCGGCCGTGCCGGCGGCTGCCGCCGCCGAGGACGTCGCCGACCCGGCGGCGCGGCGCGGCACCAGCACCTGGCGGCCGTCCTGGACCTCGGCGGCGAGGGTCAGGGCGTCCAGGTCGGCCCGCCGCGTGGCGCCGCCGGCC
The DNA here is from genome assembly GCA_024710825.1 of Solirubrobacteraceae bacterium. Taxonomy (GTDB): domain Bacteria; phylum Actinomycetota; class Thermoleophilia; order Solirubrobacterales; family Solirubrobacteraceae; genus Capillimicrobium. Next base: position 4,257 of record JANJUA010000436.1, on the reverse strand, counting down.
TCGCGCAGCGCCTCGTCGACGCGGGTGCCCTCCGGCAGGCGGTAGACGCCCGGCCGCCGCACCGCGCCCGCGACGTGGACGACGACCCGCCCCGCGGTCTCCTCCCCGCCCTGCCCCACCGGCTCGTGGGCTCCCACCGTCGACACCTCCACCGTCGACGCCTCCACCGGCGCGCCGACGGCGGGCGCGCCGCCCCGCGCCCATAGCGCCCCGAGCACCACGACGAGCACGCCGACGGCGGCCAGACTCAGGAGCTGGGAGCGCGGAAGATCGGACACGCGCGCGAGCCTACGCGCGCAACCGTCACGTCACAGCACGCGATCCGCGCGCGCGTGCCACGGGTCAGCCCCTCGTCCGCTCCTCGCCGCGATCGAAGCGGTCCTCGGCGACGGCCTCCTCGCTCACCGCGCGCGCGTCGGCCTCCTTGTCCTTCTTCGGCTCGTCGCGCAGCGGGAGCTGGAGCCCGCCTTCCGCGCGTAACCCGGCCGAGAGCTCGCGGCCGCGCTCGATCTCGGAGTTGAGCTGCTGGCCGAAGAGGATCGCGATGTTGGTGATCCACAACCACACGAGCATCGAGATCGCCCCGCCGAGCGTGCCGTAGGTCTCGTTGTAGGAGCCGAAGTTCGACACGTAGAAGAAGAACGCCACCGTGGCGACGGCCCAGATGACCAGCGCGACCACCGCTCCCGGCGATATCCACTGGAACCTGGGCAGCTTCGCGTTGGGGGCGACGTAGTAGAGGATGGCCAGCAGCAGCACGACGACGCCGGCCATGATCGGCCACTTGGCGATCGAGTAGGCCGTCACCGCCGCCGATCCGAGCCCGATCTGCTCGCCGATCGCCTTCGCCAGCGGCCCCGAGATCACGAGCGCGATGAGCACGAACGCGAGGAGCATGACCATGACGAGCGTCACGACCACCTGCAGCGGACGCAGCTTCCAGAACGGCCGGCCCTCCGGGATTTCCCAGATCGCGTTCGACGCCCGCATGAACGCGCCGATGTAGCCGGACGCGGACCACAGCGCGGCCAGCAGGCCGAAGCCGAGCAGGGCGCCGGCTCCGCCCTTGTTCTGGATGATCCCGTTGATCGTCCCCTCGACGCTGTCGACCGTGCTGTCCTCCGCGCCGGCGGAGCGCAGGATGTCGAGGATCGACGTCACCGTCTGCGGCTGCCCGGCGAGGCCGAGCACGGCGACGAGCGCGATCAGGGCCGGGAACAGCGCCAGCACCGAGTAGTACGTCAGGGCCGCGGCCCAGTCGGTGATGTTGTCCTCCTGGAACTCCTTCGCCGTGCGCTTCAGGACCGCCCAGCGGCCCGTGCCGGGGATGTCGGTGGGCGAGACGTCTTCGCGGGCTCGGCTCATGGCCTCCGGTTGCCCAGGTGCGGTGGGCCGCTAACGCGCGACGACGTTGACGAGCTTGCCTGGCACGACGACCTCCTTGACGACCTCCCTGCCGTCGAGGTGCGCCTGGACGTTCGGCGCGGCGCGGCACAGGGCCAGCAGCTCGTCGGAGGACGCGTCCGCGGGAGCCTCGACGCGTTCGCGGACCTTGCCGTTGACCTGGCAGACGATCTGCACGACGTCGCGCTCGAGCAGCGTCGGGTCGGCCTGCGGCCACGGCTCCTCCCAGACGCGGCGACCCGTGAGCCGGGAGTAGGCGTCCGCGGAGACGTGCGGGGCGAACGGGAACAGCAGCGACGCGGCGACCGCCAGCGCGAAGCGCCGCACCTCCGGCGCGGCGTCGTCGCGCAGGCGCGAGACCTCGTTGGTCAGCTCCATCACCGCCGCGATCGCCGTGTTGAAGGCGAAGCGGCCGGACATGTCGCGGGTCACCTTGTCGATCGCCCAAGCGGCTTTGCGCGCGACCGCGAGATCCGCGCCCTCGAGCCCCGACGGCGCGGTGAGCTCGCCCGCGGGGAGCTGCCCACCGTCCGCCGCCTCGGCCGCCAGGCGCCACAGCCGGGCCAGGAAGCGGTGCACGCCCTCGACGCCCTCGTCGGACCAGTCGGCGGCGTGCTCGGGCGGGCCGATGAACAGGATGTAGGCGCGCGCGGTGTCCGCGCCGTAGCGCTCGACGATCGCCTGCGGCGAGACGACGTTGCCCTTGGACTTGGACATCTTCGCCCCGTCCTTGGTGATCATCCCCTGGGTGAACAGGCGCGCGAACGGCTCGTCGACGCCCAGGTAGCCGAGGTCCTTGAGCGCCTTGACGAAGAAGCGCGCGTAGAGCAGGTGGAGGATCGCGTGCTCCACCCCGCCGATGTACTGGTCGACGGGCATCCACTCGGCGAGGACGGCGGGATCCCAGGCCGCCTCGTCGTTGCGCGCGTCGCAGTAGCGCAGGAAGTACCAGGACGAGTCGACGAACGTGTCCATCGTGTCGGTCTCGCGCCTCGCCGGCTCCCCGCACGACGGGCAGGCGACGGCCACCCAGTCCTCCGCGGCGGCCAGCGGCGAGCGTCCCCTGGGCGCGTAGTCCGAGATGTCCGGGAGCACGACCGGAAGGTCGGCCTCCGGGACGGGCACGAGGCCGCAGCGCTCGCACTTGACGATCGGGATCGGACAGCCCCAGTAGCGCTGCCGGGAGAGCAGCCAGTCGCGCAGCCGGTAGTTGACCGACGGGCGGCCCTTGCCCTCACCGGCGAGCCAGTCGACGATCGCCCCCAGGGCCTCCCGGTTGCCCATCCCGTCGAACTCGGGCGCGCTGTCGGTCAGCGGGCCGTCGCCGAGGTACGGCAGCTCTCCGTCTCCGCCTTCGATCACGCGGCGGACCGGTAGGTCGTGGGCCTGCGCGAAGGCGAAGTCGCGGTCGTCGTGACCGGGGACGGCCATGATCGCGCCGGTGCCGTACTCCATGAGGACGTAGTCGGCGACGTACATCGGCAGCCGCTCGCCGTTGACCGGGTTCGTCACGTGGCGGCCGAGGAAGACGCCGGTCTTCGGCTTGTCCGCGGCGCCGCGCTCCTGGTTGGACTCGTTCAGCGCGTGGTTGACGTAGCGGTGGACCTCGTCGGCGCGGTCGGTGCCCTCGACGAGCCTCAGCACGTCCGGGTGCTCGGGCGCCATGACGAAGAACGTGGCGCCGAAGAGCGTGTCGGGGCGCGTCGTGAAGACGGGGTAGTCGATCTGGAGGTCCTCGCAGCGGAAGACGACCTCGGCGCCCTCGCTGCGCCCGATCCAGTTGCGCTGCATCGTCTTGACGTTCGCCGGCCAGTCGATCGTCTCGAGATCGTCCAGCAGGCGGTCGGCGTAGTCGGTGATGCGGAAGAACCACTGCTCGAGCTGGCGGACCTCGACCTCGTGGCCGCAGCGCTCGCAGCGTCCGTCGACGACCTGCTCGTTGGCGAGCACCGTCTGGTCGTTCGGGCACCACTTGACCGCGGCCTCCTTGCGGTAGGCGAGGCCGGCCTCGAAGAGCTTGAGGAAGATCCACTGGGTCCAGCGGTAGTAGCGCGGCTCGTGGGTGCCGAACTCGCGGTCCCAGTCGATCGAGATGCCCCACTCGCGGAACTGGCGCTGGAACTGCTCGATCGACGCGTTCGTCGAGTCGCGCGGGTGCTGGCCGGTCCTGATCGCGTGGTTCTCGGCGGGCAGGCCGAACGCGTCGTAGCCCATGGGGTGCAGGACCCGGCGGCCGGTGCGCCGGTGGAAGTGCGCGACGGCATCGCCCACCGAGTACACCTTGAGGTGGCCGATGTGCGGCTCGCCGCTCGGATACGGCAGCATCTCGAGGACGTAGGAGCGCTCGCCGGGCACGTCGTCGTTGCCCACGTGCCACGTCCGCTCGTCGGCCCACACCTGCTGCCAGCGGGGCTCGATCTGCTTGGGGTCGTACCGGTGGTCTGCCATCTTCGGGGGCAGAGCATAGGATTCGCGAACGCATGGCGGATCGCCCCTCTGCAGAGCACCGAAGCATCGCCGGGGCCGCGGACCGCGTCGGAGAGATCCTCGCGGCGGCCGAGCGCTCCTCCGAGCAGATCCGCGTGGAGGCCGAGCGCCGGGCCGCGGAGCGGATCGCCGAGGCCGAGCGCGCCGGCGAGTTCCGCATGGCGGCCGCCGACGAAGAGGCGCAGGAGACGCTCGCACGCGCCCGCGAGGAGGCCGAGCGACTGCGGTCCGGGGCGCGCGCCGAGGCCGAGCGGTTGGTGGCCGAGGCGCGGGCGCAGGCCGAGGGACTGGTCGGCGAGGCGCGCGCCGAGGCCGAGCGCGTACGGGGCGAGTCCGAGCGGCTGCGCACGGACGCCGAGGCCGCTG
>JANJUA010000417.1 GCA_024710825.1 Solirubrobacteraceae bacterium | reverse complement strand
GGCCGCGTCGACCAGCAGGCGATCGCGCGCAAGCTCGTCACCCTCTCGGTGCAGCCGACCCGCGACGGCTACGCCGGCGACCAGAGCCTCTTCGCGCCCGCCTTCACGGCGACCGACTCCGAGCTGGACGAGATGATCGAGCGCTTCGCGGCTTCGGTCGCAGCCGTCGAGGCCGAGGTGCTCCCCATGCTCGACGCGACGCCCCTGGAGCCGACGGCATGAGCGGGCCTCGCGTTCTGCTGATCGAGCACGAGCGGGCGACCCCCGCCGGGCTCGTGGCCGAGTGGCTCGACCGCCACGATGCCGAGGTCAACGTGGTCCCGATCGATCTCGGCGCCGGGCACGACCCCGCGCGCGACTACGACCTGATCGTCTCGCTCGGCTCCGAGTTCTCCGCCTACGACGACCACCTGCCGTGGATCGGTCGCGAGCTGGAGCTGCTGGGCGACGCGCTCGCCGACGACGTGCCGGTGCTGGGCATCTGCTTCGGCGGGCAGCTGCTGGCCCGCGCGCTGGGGTCGGAGGTGTTCAGGGCCGACGAGGCGGAGATCGGCTGGTTCTCGGTCGAGAGCTCCGCTCCCGAGCTGGTCGCGCCGGGCCCGTGGTTCCAGTGGCACTTCGACACCTTCTCGCCGCCGCCCGGGGCGGAGCTGCTGGCCCGCAACCACGTCGGTCCGCAGGCGTTCCGGCGGGGGCGCAGCCTCGGGCTGCAGTTCCACCCGGAGGTCAACGTCGGCATCATGGAGACCTGGGCCGAGGTCTATCTCCACGAGCTCGACGAGCACGGCGTCGACGCCCGCGAGCTGCTGGAGAGGACGCGCGCCGTCGCCGACGAGGCCAGAGCGGTGAGCGAGGCGCTGCTGGAGGGCTTCTACCGGGACGTCGCCCGTCTCGGGGACGGAGGCGCCCGATGAGCGGACGCCCGAAGCTCGTCCCGCTGCCGCCGGCCGGAGGCGACGACGCCGACGGGACGGCGCGCTTCGCGCCGGTCACCCCGCTGCGGGCGTACGAGTACGTCGCCGAGCAGATCCAGCGCCACATCAAGCTGCACCTCGCGGCGCCCGGCCAGAGCCTGCCCACCGAGCGCGAGCTGGTCGAGCAGTTCGAGGTGGGGCGCCCCACGATCCAGATGGCGCTGCGCCTGCTCGAGGCCGAGGGGCTGGTCGAGACCCGCCGCGGCCGCAACGGCGGCACGTTCGTGCTCGGCCCCGGCGACGGCGACGACGCGCGCCTGGAGCTGATCGGCCGGATGCTGCGGCGCCGCGACGAGATCGAGGACCTGCTCGTCTTCCGCCGCGCGGTCGAGCCGCAGATCGCGTCCGTCGCCGCCCGCCGGCGCACCGACGCCGACCTGGCGCGCCTGCGGACCGCGGTCGAGGAGCTCGACCGGGCCGAGGGCGAGGTCGTCCGCATGCGCTTCGACACCGAGCTGCACCTGGCGCTCGGCGCCGCCACCGGCAACCGCTTCCTGGCGCGCGACGCGGAGGAGATCCGGCGCGGTCTCAACGACGTGATCGCGCTGCTGCCCGAGTCCGGCGCCTGGCACAGGCGGGTGGCGGTCGAGCACCACGCGCTGCTCGATGCCGTCGTGGCCGGCGACGAAGCCGCCGCCGCGGGCGTCATGGAGACCCACACCGAGCATTCCCGGCAGGCGGTGCGCGCGGTCTTGACCGCGATCGACCGGCGGGAGGACATCTGATGGAGGAGACGATGAGCGTTCCAGCCGCGACGGCTTCCGTCGACGAGAGCTGCGTCCTGCCGCGGGCGGCGGACTTCGACTATCCCAGCGTCGAGTCGGCCGACGGCGTCTGGCTGACGCTCGCCGGCAGCGGGCGGCGCATCCTCGACGCCTGCTCCGGCGGGGCGATGACGACCTGCCTCGGCCACGGCGACGAAGCGGTGATCGCCGCCGCCGCGGAGCAGTCGCTCGCGCTCCCGTACGCCTACCAACACCACTTCACCAACGCGCCCCAGGAGCGGCTCGCGGAGCGGTTGACCACCGACCTGATGCCGGAGATGGCGCGCGTGCGCTTCACCTCCGGCGGATCGGAGGCGAACGAGACGGCGCTGCGGCTGATCCGCTCCTACCACGTCGAGCGCGGCGACGCGGACCGCTGGCGGATGATCGCCCCGGCCCAGTCCTACCACGGGTCGCTGACCGGCGCCCTGGCGCTGAGCGGCCGCCCCTCCCTGCGGGCCCGCTGGGCGCCGTATCTGGCCGGCCACCTGCACCTGAGCGCGCGCTGGCGCGACGACCCGGACGGCAGTCAGGCGCTGGCCGAGCTCGACCGCCTGCTGGCCGAGGCCGGTCCCGGCACGGTCGCCGCCTACGTCTGCGAGCCGGTGAGCGCGGCCGCCGCGCCCGCGCTGCGGCCGCCGGACGCGTTCTGGCGTGGGCTCGACGAGCGGCGCCGCGAGCACGGCTTCCTCGTCGCGTTCGACGAGATCGTCAGCGGCATGGGCCGTACCGGCATCTGGCTCGCGTCGCAGCAGCTCCCGATCACGCCGGACGTCGTCACCATCGGCAAGGGCCTCGGCGCCGGTTACGCGCCGATCGCGGCGGTGCTCTGCACCGAGGCGGTCTACGACGCCCTCGACGCCGGCTCCGGCGAGTTCGAGCACGGCCACACCTGGGACGGGGCGCCGCTGCCGTGCGCGGTGGGCAACGCGGTCATCGACCGCCTGGTCGAGATCGAGGCGCCGGCCCGGGCTCGGGAGGGCGGCGCTCGCATGCTCGCCGCGCTCGACGAGCGGCTGCGCGACCTGGCCCTGGTGCGCGAGGTGCGGGGCAGCGGCCTGCTGCTCGGCATCGAGATGGTCGACCCGCGCGACGGGCGTTCGCCGCTGCCGGCGGCGCTGGACGTCGAGCGGCTGGTGGTGGAGCGAGCGCTTGCTCAGGACCTGCTGCTGACCGCCACCGCGACGGCCACCGACGGCATCGTGGGCGATCAGGTGCTGCTGGCGCCGGCCCTCACGGCGACCGACGCGGAGCTCGACGAGATGGTGGCTCGCACCGTCGCCCTCCTGGAGGCGCTCGAGCCCGAGGTCGTCGGCGCGCTGGCGGAGGCGGAGGCATGAGCGTCGAAGCGCCCGAGACGATCGAGGCGATCGCCGCGGCCGCGTCGCCGGACGAGCGCTACGTGCTGCTTGGCCTGCCCGACCTCCAGGGCACGATCCGCGGAAAGGCGTTGCGACCGGACGCGTTCGCCGCGGCCCGCCGCGACGGCGCGACGATGACCGACCTCATCCTGGCGCTCGACCCGGTCGACGAGCCGATCACCACCTACGAGACGCTCGGGATCCGCTCGGGCGCCGGCGACCTGCTGATCAGCCCCGACATGGACACCCTGCGCCCGGTCGCCTGGCGGCCGGGGTGGGAGATCTGCCTGGCCACGCCCACCTGGCGCGACGGCCGCCCGTGCGCGATCGCCGCGCGCGAGGTGCTGCGTAGGGCGGTCGAGGATCTCGGGCGCTTGGGGCTGACGGCGAGGGCGGCGTTCGAGTACGAGGTGCGGATCACCGACGGCGACGGCGCTCCCATCTCCAGCGGGATCAGCTACAGCATCGGCGAGATCTCCCGCCTCGATCGCTTCCTGGCCGCCCTGCGGCCGGCGCTGGCCGGGCTCGGCGTCGAGCTCACCGCCGCGCACACCGAGGCCGCGCCCGGGCTGCTCGAGCTCAACCTCGCCCCCGCCGACGGGCTGCGCGCCGCCGACGACGCCGCCTACTGCAAGCTGGCGGTCAAGGAGGTGGCGGAGGCGGTCGGGCTGCGAGCGAGCTTCATGGCCAAGCCGATGTCCGGCGAGGAGGGCTCCAGCGGTCACATCCACCTCTCCTGCTGGCGCGACGGCGTCAACGCGTTCGCCGGCGAGGGCGGCCCGCACGGGCTCGCGCCCGACGCCGCCGCCGCGGTGGCCGGCCTGCTGGAGCACCTGCCGGCCGCGTCGCTGACGCTCAACCCGACCGTCAACTCCTACAAGCGCCTGGTGCCCGGGTGGTTCGCGCCCGTCAACGCGAGCTGGGCGATCGAGAACCGCTCGGCGGCGCTCCGCGCGATCGTCTCGCGCGAGCATCCGGGCCGCTGCCGGA
>JANJUA010000395.1 GCA_024710825.1 Solirubrobacteraceae bacterium | reverse complement strand
TTTGATAGCTTACAGCGCATGCATCAAGGGCGCTGGAGCCCTATTTTTCTTGAAACATGGCCGTGGCATGCGCCCCGGCATGCACTTGCGCGCCCGCGCAGACACGCAGGTGACAACCCCCGGAGCGCCAGCTCGCCGACGGCGGGAGGCTGGTCGTCCCCGTCGACGACCGGCTCGTCCTGGTGCGACGCGAGGGGGATGTGCTGCTCCGCTCGCGCCGCGAGGGCGTGCGGTTCGTGCCGCTGGTCTGAGCCCGCGTGGCCTCGAGGCCGGCGTCGACCGCAGCGCGGCGCCTCCGTCCCTCAGCCGCCGGCCACGTCGCGGCGCAGGAAGACGAGCCACGCCGCCGCCAGCGCGGGCAGTCCGTAGGCGGCCGACACCACCGCGCTCTCGACCACGGGCGACCAGTCGACCGGCTCCCGCAGCAGCCCCTGCCAGCCGTCGAACCGCGACGTGAGCAGGAACGGCTCCACGCCCTCCAGCCCCGGGAGGATCTGCACTATCGACAGGAGCACGACGAGCAGCAGCGTCCCCACGACGGCGGCGGCGCTGTTGCGCGTCACCGTCGACAGCAGCACGCCGATCGCGGCCACCGCCGAGAGCGGGATCAGATACGCGAGCAGCGCGCCGCCGATCAGCAGCAGCCCGCGCGGCACCTCGACCACCGAGCCCGACAGCGACGGCAGCGGACCCAGGCCGTAGAACGCCACGCCGAGCCCGAGCGACGCGAGGCCGAACACCGCCAGCCCGAGCGCGGCGTAGGTCAGTGCCGCGAGCGCCTTGGCGGCGAAGATCGCGCCCCGGTCCACCGAGCGCGTGAGGATCGTCTTCAGCGTCCCGTTGCCGTCCTCGTTGGCGACGATGTCGCCCGCCACGAGCGACGCCATCAGCGGCAGCATGAACGCGGAGGCGAACGCGAGCATGATGAGCGGCGCCGCCAACCCGGTCTCGCGGGCGTAGCGCCCGAACAGCCCGTCCTGCGGGTTGCCCTCGCTCAGCGCCAGCCCGAGGACGAGCAGCGCCGGCAGCGCCACCATCCCGGCCAGTCCGAGGTACGTGCGCCGCTGCGCGGCGAGCTTGCGCAGCTCCCACCGATAGGCGGCGGTCATGTGCCCGCCTCCACGGCCGGCGGCGCGACGGGCGCCTCGGCCTCCGGGCCCTCGGTGAGGGCGAAGAACAGGTCCTCGAGCGTGGCGGTGCGCGGCACGAGCGTCAACAGGCCCACGCCGGACTCCACCAGCGCGACGGAGAGCGCGGCGACGATCTCGTCGCCGGCGGCCTCGAAGCGCACGCCGTCCGGGTCGCGGCTCACGCCGCCGACGCCCGGCTGGGCGCGGGCGACGCGCTCGGCGCGCTCGTCGTCGGTGGTCGTCAGTCGGTAGGAGGACCCCGCGGCCGCGCGCAGGTCGTCGAGGGCGCCCTCGTAGACGACGTGGCCGGAGCGCACGATCGCGACGCGGTCGCAGAGCTCGTCGACCTCGGCGAGCAGGTGGCTGGAGAGCAGGACGGTGATGCCGCCGTCGGCGAGTCGGCGGATGAGCGCGCGCATGTCGCGCATCCCCGCCGGGTCCAGGCCCGTCGCCGGCTCGTCGAGGATCAGCAGGCGCGGATCCCGCAGCAGCGCGGCCGCCAGCCCAAGGCGCTGGCGCATCCCGTGCGAGTAGCCGCCGACCTTGTGCGCGGCGCGGGGCGCCAGCTCGACGACGTCGAGCGCCTCGTCGATGCGCGAGCGCGCGTCGCCGCCGTCGAGGTCGGCGAGCAGCTCGAGGTTCCGACGCCCGCTGAGGTAGGGGTAGAAGCGCGGCGCCTCGACGAAGCCCGCGACGCCGTCGAGCGCCCGTGCGCCTTCCAGCAGCGGGTCGCGTCCGAACAGCCGCGTCGCGCCCGCGGTCGGGCGGATCAGCCCGAGGAGCATGCGCATCGTCGTGGTCTTGCCGGCGCCGTTGGGCCCCAGGAACCCGTACACGTCGCCGTAGCGGACGGTGAGGTCCACGCCGGCGACCGCCACCACGTCGCCGTAGCGCTTGGCGAGGCCGCGGGCCTCGATGGGATGGGGCACGGCGATCACAGCCCCCGCGCCGCGGCCTCCGCGGCGGCCGCGGGCACCGAGCCCACGACGACGTAGGAGACCCCGTCTCGCTCGAAGACGATCAGCGTGCCGAGGGCGGTGGCGAGCTCGCGCCCGGTGTCCCCGCCGACCGCGATCTCCGGCAGGGGCGCGCCGCCGGCCGAGGCGAGCGGATCCCCGCCGCCGGCTCCGGCGGGCAGCTGGACGACGGCGATCATCCCGAGCCCCTTGCCGTAGGTCACCAGCGCGCCCGTCTCGCCGTCCGCGCGCAGCTCGTGCACGCCGCGGCGCGGCAGACCCGCCAGCTCGTCCGGGGCCGAGAGCTCGAACGGCAGCTTCGCGGAGACGGCGTCGACGCCGCGAGCGCCGCGTGGCTCCCGCCGCTCGCCTCCGGCGCCATCGGCCGCGGCCAACAGGTCGAGCGCCACCTCCCGCGCGCCCGGGGCGGGCTCGATCGTCAGCGCCGCGTCGTCGACGGGGCCGAAGTCGACGTCGGTCGCCTCCAGCTCGAGCACCGGGTCCGGCTCGCCCTGCGCGTAGACGGCGGCCCGCAGCGGGACGCCGTTCGCCGCATCCCAGGCCAGCTCCGCGGCGCCGAGCAGGCCGCCGTCGCGCTTGGGCGACAGCCGGACGCCGTAGGCCGGGCGGTCGGCCACGTTCGTCGGGTCGGGCCCGGCGATCGTCAGTCCCCGGGCGAGACGGTCAAGCGCCCGCTCGACCTCGGCCACCGACGGCGGGCCGTGCCTGCGCTCGCCCGGCGCGCCGGCGTCGTCCGTCGGCAGCGTGCCGCGCAGGACCGTATTGGACTGCGGGTCGTAGACGGTCAGCTTCCGGCCGTCGAGCAGGACCTGCGCGTCGCCTCGTCGCGACTGGAGCTCGACGCGGATGCGTCCGTCGGGCGCGGCCCACACGCGCCCCTCGGCCCCCGCGAGCAGCGGGCTGACGCCGTGGCCGGGCACGTTGGAGGCGTTGACGAGGTCGTTGGTGAAGGCCACGCGCGCGCTGACGCCCTGGACCTGCGGGGCGCCGAGCGCGGACTGCACGGCCTGCGCCAGCGGCTGGCGCGGCGGGACGGGATCGTCGCCGCCGGCGAGGGCCGCGACGCCGACGCCGACGCCGGCCAGCGCGAAGGCGCCCGCCGTGAGCGGGACCACGAGCGGCGCCTTGCGGTGATGGATGAGATGCCTGATCTTCATGGTGCGACGACCGTATGCACGGGTCTTGAGAGCTCTCTGACAATCGGGAGCACGAGGGCGACGGTGGCGCCGTCGATCCGGACCTCGCCTCCGTGGCGCTCGGCGGTGGCCGCCACGATCGCCAGCCCGAGGCCGGAGCCGGGCCGGCGCTGGGCGGCGGCGTCGGGCCCGCGCCAGAAGCGCCGCAGCGCCGCCTCGGCCGCGTCGGGCGGGATGCCGGGGCCGTCGTCGGAGACCGACAGCACCGCGCGGTCGCCCTCGCGGGAGACCGCCACGCGAACCTCGCCGCGGCCGTGGACGCGGGCGTTGTCGACCAGGTTGCGCAGCGCCCGCTCGAGCGCGCCGGCCTGTCCCCGCACGGCCAGCGGCGCCCGCTCGGTGACGGTGGCCCCCTCGGCGGCGGCGTCGACGACGTCCGCCAGCGCCACCTCCTCGTCCGGCGTGCGGGCTCCGGCCTCGCGCTCCAGCGCGAGCAGGTCGTCGACGAGCCGGGCGAGCCGGTCCGCGTCGGCCTCGAGCTCGGCGAGCAGCCCCGCGTCGGCGCCATGGCGGCGCGCGAAGGCCGCGTTCCCCCGCAGGGCGGTGACCGGCGTGCGCAGCTCGTGAGAGGCGTCGGCGAGGAGCCGCCGCTCGGCGGCGCGAGCGCGATCGAGCGCGTCGAGCATGCGGTTCAGGCTCACCGCGAGCTCCTCGAGCTCGTCGCCCGTGGCGCCGGTCGGCAGGCGGCGGCCCGGGTCAGGGCGCTCGGAGATCGTGCGGGCGCCCGCGGCGAGGCGGCGCAGCGGGCGCAGCCCGTGAGCGGTCAGCAGCGCGGCGAGCAGGGCGCCGAGCGCGGCGGCGGCGAGGCCCGCGAGCGCGATCAGCTCGCGCAGCCGGGCGAACGTCGCGTCGATGTCGCGCACGGATGTGGCGACGAGCACCGCGCCGCCCGACGCGCGGCGCCCGGTCTCCGCCAGCGGCGCGGCGTAGAGGCGCAGCGGCTCGTCGCCGAGCGCACCGTCCGCGAAGCTGGTGCGGGCGTCGCGCAGCGCGGCGTCGAGGATCCCGTCCGCGGGCAGGATCTTGCCGCCGAGCGAGGCGGAGCGGGCGACGATGCGGCCGCGCGCGTCGCGTACCTCGACCCACACGGAGCGGCCGCCGGAGCCGACGTCGAGCGTCCCCGGCGCGCTCAGCAGGCTCGGCGTGGTCGCCGCGAGCTGGGCGACCGAGACGGCGCGGCGCTCGAGCTCCGCGTCGACCGAGTCCCGCAGCTCGCGCTCGACGACGAGCGTCGCCAGGACCGCCAGCGCCGCCAGCGAGGCCAGCACCGCCAGCGCGGAGAGGCCGGCTAGGCGGAAGCGCAGCGAGCGGGGACGCAGGCTCATGGCCGCAGGGCGAACCCGGAGCCGCGGACGGTGTGGATGACGGGCGGGTCGCCCAGCTTGCGCCGCAGGTAGCCGACGTAGCGGTCGACGACGTTCTCGGTCGCCGCTCCTTCCCAGACCTCCTCGACGGCGCGCCGGCGCGTCACGACGCTGCGCGGCCCCGCGCGGAGCAGCAGCTCGAGCAGGGCGCTCTCGCGCGCCGTCAGGACGATCTCGCGGCCGTCGCGCACGGCGGTGCGGGCCTCCGGGTCGAGCGCGATCCCCGCGGCGGCGGGCAGCGTCGCCGCCGGCCCGGCACCGGTACCGCGGCGGCGCAGCGCCCGCACGCGGGCGAGCAGCTCCTCGGTGGCGAACGGCTTGACGAGGTAGTCGTCGGCGCCCGCGTCGAGTCCCGCGACGCGATCCTCGATCGCGTCCCGCGCGGTCAGCAGCAGCACGGGCACGCCGAGCCCCTTGGCCCGCAGGCGCCGGCAGACGTCGAGCCCGCTCAGCCCCGGCATCGCGACGTCGAGGACGATCAGCTCCGGCACCGAGCGCTCCACCTCTGCCAGCGCCGCCCCGCCGTCGGGCGCGCCGGCCGCGTCGTAGCCCTCCGCGGCCAGCGTGCGGACCAGCATCCGCAGCACCGAGGGGTCGTCGTCGACGATCAGGACGCGCTCGGCCATCCCTCATCAGGATGGCACGGTCGCGATCCGCTCAGAAGCGCAGCAGCGCCGCGATGCCGCCGTGCGGCCCCAGGTCGGGGCGGTCCTCGAGCACCCGGACCTCGGCGGCCTGGAGCACGGCGGTCTCCGCGGCGTTCTCGACGATGTCGTCGCGCTGCTCCGTCGGGCTGCCGTCGATGGGGTCGATCTCCTCGTCCACGCCGAGGAAGCCCGTGCTCGTCCCCACCACGCCGCGCACGCGCAGGCCGGCGTCGTAGAGCAGCGTCTCCACGCGGCGCTCGTTGAGCGCCTTCAGCACCTCGCGCAGGCCGGCTGCCGCCCGGTCGCCGCGGCCGATGCCCTCGCGCAGGCGCTCGAGCGTGGCATCGTCGCGGCGCCGGCGCTCGGCGTCGAGCACGGTGGCGGCCGCGCGCCGCACGTCGTCCGGGCTCGCGTACTCCACCTGCACGTCGAGCCAGCCGTCGAGGCGCTCGCGAACGTACGGGTGCAGCGCCTGCTCGATGTCCGTGCGCAGCTCACCGGGGGCGCCGATCAGCAGGCACTCGTACCCGCGCCGCTTCTGCAGGGCGAGCAGGGCGTGCGCGACCCGCTTGAGGTGGTCGCGCACCTCGGCGTCGTTGGCGCGCGGGTGGCGCGGGCCGTCGGGGCCGCCCTCCTCGTGCGAGCGACGCAGCGGCTCGGCGTCCGCGTCGAGCTCTGAGAGGCCGTCGCGCGTGCCGTGCAGCAGGCGGACGTGGTGGCGGTCGACCAGCGCGACGCAGACCCGCCGGTCGGGGCCGAACCGGACGAGCGGCTCGATCCAGGGCGAGTCGTCGAGCACCGCCCGCGAGGCGACCGGGCGGGGGAGGCGGACGACCTCGAACAGGTCGGCCGGGCCCGAGACGAACAGGGCGACGCCCCTGGCCCCGTTCGCGTTGGTCACGAGCTGGCCGAGCGCCTCCCGGGCGCGGTCGAGGTCGGCGCGCGCGGCGGTCTGCGCCTCGTGCGGCAGCTCGGACGCCCGCAGGCGCCGGTCCATCTCGTCGACCAGCGAGCTGACCTGGCTGTCGCGCGCCGGAGGCGTGGCGAACGTGGTCGGGTCGAGGTCCACATAGAGGCTCAGCACGGCCCCGCCGGGGGCCTTGAGGCCCGCCAGGCGACGAAGGCGGGCAGGGTCGAGGTCGTTTGCGCGCATGCTGGGGCGCTACCCGTGGCCGGGGTGGCGAAACGTCGGCTCAGGACCCCAGCAGCGCCGCGCGCAGGGCCGTGGCGGAGACCCCGTCGACGCGAACCGTCTTGTCGCGGGCGCTCGCCCCGCGGACGATCTCGACCGCCCGCTTGGGCACCCCGGCGCGAGCGGCCACGAACGCGCACAGCGCGGCGTTCGCCTTCCCGTCGACCGGCGGCGCGGCCAGCCGGACGACGATCGCCCCGCCACGCTCGCCCACGACCTCGGTCCGCTTGGCCCGCGGCTGCACGCGGACGTCGAGAAGGGCATGGTCGCCGGCCACGACGGCGACGTTAGTGCACGGGAGACGTCGGCCGGGCCGGGCACTCCAGCTCGAACGTCCAGAAGTCCCGTCCGATCACCGGCACCGAGACGTTGTGGACCGGCACGCGCTCGATGCTGCCCTCGAAGGCGCCCCCGTGCGCGTGGCCGTGGACGACCAGGTCCGGCTCGTGCTCTGCGATCGGCGCGGCGAGACGGTCCGTGCCGAGAAACGTCCAGATGCCCTCGGGCTCGCCGACGAGCGTCGCCGCGGTGGGCGCGTAGTGCAGCGCCACCAGGCGCAGCGGACAGTGGGCGATCGCCTTCAGGCCGGTGTCCAGCGCATGGACCTCCGCGCTCGTCTCGCGGTAGACGCCGCGCAGCAGCGGCTCGCCGAAGTCCGGAAGGTGCGACCCGGGGAACCCTCCGACGAAGCCCTTGCAGCCGACCACGCCCACCTCGACGCCGCCGATCTCGCAGACCGCCCAGTCGCGGTCCAGCAGCGTCACCCCGGCCTCGGCGAGCAGGGGGCGCAGCTCGTCCACGCGGTTGGCGTGCCAGTCGTGGTTGCCGAGCACCGCGAAGACCGGCAGATCCAGGTCGCGGCACGCGTCGGCGAGCACCCGCGCCTGCTCGGGCTCCCCGTGGGTGGTGAGGTCGCCGGCGAGAAGCACCAGGTCCGCCGCGCCGCGCAGCGCGGCGAATGCCGCGCCGACCGCCTCGCGGCGGCTCTCGCGGCAGTGCATGTCACCTGCGGCGGCGATCCGGATCTTTCCGGGGCGTGGTGCGTCGATGCGGCCCGGTGTACCCGCGGGAGCACCGGGTAAGCCGCGCCCGTGGACCAGCCGTTCGAGCGGATCAGGGAGACGATGCGCCTCTGCGCGGCCGTGCTGCGCGACGCGGAGATCCGCTTCGCGCTCGGGGGGAGCGTCGCCGCATGGGCCCGTGGGGGGCCGGAGACCTGCAACGACCTCGACTTCGTCGTCGCCCCCGAGGACGCGCAGCGGGCCCAGGCCGCGCTGGAGGCGGCCGGCCTGCGACCCGAGCGGCCGCCCGAGGACTGGCTGCTGAAGGTGTGGGACGGCGACGTGCTCGTCGACCTCATCTTCGACCTCACCGGCGTGGACCTCCACGCGGCGCTCGAGCGCGCCGAGGTCCACTCGGTCGCCGCGATCGAGATGCCGGTGCTCGGCGTCGAAGACGTCCTGACGGCGAAGCTGCTCGCGTTCGACGACCACTACCTCGACTTCACCGGGGTGCTGCAGATCGCCCGCGCGCTGCGCGAGCAGGTCGACTGGAGCGCGTTGGCCCGCGCGACCGGCGCCTCGCCCTACGCGCGCGCGTTCCTGACGCTCGTCGACGAGCTCGGCCTCGTCCCGCGAGAGGCGCGGCGCGGCTAGCCGACGGGGCGGCGCAGGAGCTCCGCGAGCGCGCCCTGCGTCGAGCCCGACAGGCCCCACGCGCGATCGAGCCCCACGGCCCTCAGGTCCTGCACGAGCACCGAATGCGCGGAGACCGCCACGGGCGCGCAGCACGCCTCGCTCAGGTGCGCCTCCAGCTCGCAGAGCGCGTAGACGGCGGGCCAGGCGTGGCGCCGCACCGCCGACAGGTCGAGGACGAGCTCGCGGATGCCGTCCGCGCACAGGGCGAGGACGGCCCGTGAGAAGTCGCGCGCGACGGCCTCGGTGAACTGCGGCGGCGCCTCCACGACCGCGAGCCGCTCGCCGAGGCGGCGGACCGGGTACGCCGGTGCGGCGGGAGCGCGACCGTGGTCGAGGGCGGCGGAGGTGGAGGAGGACCGCGTCGTGCTCATCTGCCTCGGAGCTACCCCGAGGACGTCGCGGATGAACATCCGCTCGGCCGCCCGTGCTCAGGCCGGCCGCGGCGGCGGATCGGCCAGGCCGTCGGCGACCTCCAGCTCCAGCAGCGTGCGCGGCTCGTGGTCGACCTGCAGCGTCGTGTGGTCCAGCCCGAAGCGGTCCCGCAGGACCTCCTCGACCTCGCGCCGCTTCTGGTGGCAGTCGAGGTCGCGCGCGACGGTGACGTGGGCCGAGAGCGCCGGGAACCCGGACGTCACCTCCCAGACGTGGAGGTCGTGCACCTCGACGACGCCGGGCACCGCCACCATCGCCCGGCCCACCTCCTCGGGATCCACGCCCTTCGGGGCGGCTTCGAGGAAGACGCGGCCCGACGCGGTCAGCAGGCCGTAGGACGAGCGCAGCATGAGCGCGGCGACGAGCAACGAGGCGATCGGGTCGGCGCGCTCGAAGCCGGTGAGCAGGATGACCGCGCCGGCGATCGCGGTGCCGAGGAAGGCGTAGAGGTCGGTGAGGACGTGCTGGAAGGCGCCCTCGACGTTGAGGCTCTGCCGGTTCGCCCGGGCCAGGGCCATCGTCGCGGCGATGTTCACGACGACGCCGGCCAGGGCGACGGCGAGCACGAGCCCGCCCTCGACCTCGGGCGGCGAGAACAGGCGCCGGATCGCCTCGACGAGGATGATCGCGGCGAGGATCAACAGCGTCAGCCCGTTGGCGTGGGCGCTGAGGATCTCCGCGCGCTTGAGGCCGAACGTCATCGCGCCGGCGGCGGGTCGGCGGGCGAGGCGCAGCGCCACGAGCGACAGGGCGATCGCGCCCGTGTCGGTGAGCATGTGCGCAGCATCGGACAACAGCGCGAGCGACCCGGCGACGATGCCGAAGACGACCTCGACGACCATGAACCCGCCGAGGAGCAGCAGGGCGATCCACAGCTTGCCGAAGTCCGAGTCCTCGGTGACCCAGTGGCCGTGTACGTGGTCGTGGTCGTGCCCGCCGCTCACGGGCCAGATCCTAGGTAGGGACCGGGGGTGCCGGGCCCGGTGCTCCTGCCCGCCCTGGCGTTCGCCGGCTTCCCGGTGGGGGAGGGCCAGGTCGCGAGCTGGGTGGACCGCTGCCGGCGCCTCGCCGGTCAGGCCCGGAAGCGCAGGACGAGCTCGGCGCCGCCTCCCACGGCGTCGCGCACGTCGAAGCGCTCGGTGGTGCGGGCGATGATCTGCAGGCCGAGCCCGACGCCGGGGCTGTCGCCGCGGGGGCGGACGCCGCCGCCCTCGTCGACGATCGTCACCTCGAGCGCGCCGTCGCGGTGGCGGGCGGTGAGGTGCAGCGGGCCCGGCGCACGGTTGCGGTAGGCATGTACGACGACGTTCGTGCACGCCTCGCTCACGGCGAGCGCGATGTCGCGCAGGACCAGCTCGCCGACGCCGTGCGCGGCGGCGAACGCGGTGACCTGGTGCCGGGCCGCCGCGACGGCCGCCGGCAGCGCGGCGAA
>JANJUA010000341.1 GCA_024710825.1 Solirubrobacteraceae bacterium | reverse complement strand
ATGATCGACGAGGGCGTCGACACGACGCACCCCGAGATCGCCCCGAAGATCCGCCGGGCGACCGACTTCGACCCGCTCGGCGGCCCCGCCGTGGTCGACGAGAGCGGCCACGGCACCCACGTCGCCTCGCTCGCCTGCGGCGTGCCGGACAACGGCATCGGGATCGCGGGGGCCGGCTACGACTGCGGGCTCATCGTCGAGAAGTCCGACCTGTCGGACTCGAGCGTCATCAAGGCGATCGTCGACGCGACCGACCACGGCGCGGACATCATCTCGATGTCGCTCGGCACCGACAACCGCCGCCGGCCGCCGCGGCTGATGGTCGAGGCGATCGACTACGCCCACGACCGCGGCGTCGTGCTGATCGCGGCCGCCGCGAACAGGGCGACCGCGGAGCAGGGCGATCCGGCGAACATCCTCCAGCCCACGGGAACCGGCTCGGACCTCTCCGCGGGCAAGGGCCTGACGGTCACGGCCGCCGACTTCAGCGGGCGGCGGGCCGACTTCGCCGGGTTCGGCTCGCAGATCTCGATGGCCGCGTACGGGGCGCTCGAGCGCCCGGACCGAGCCGACGGCGTCCTCGGCGCCTTCCCGCCGCCGACCACCGAGATGGAGCGCGGCCACACGGGGCCTCCGTGCCGTTGTCGCGCGGAGCTCGCGGGGGATGACCGCTTCGCCTTCCTGCAGGGAACCTCGATGGCGACCGCCATCGTCGCGGGCGCAGCGGCGCTCGTGCTCGACCGCAACCCCGAGCTGAAGCCCGACGACGTCATCCGGACGCTCAAGGAGACGGCCCAACGGCGCGCCGGGACCGGCTGGACCAAGGACCTCGGCTGGGGCATCGTCGACGCCCGCGCCGCGGTGGAGGCCGCCGGGCGCCTCGACCGCCACGCGCCGCGCTCGTCCGTCACCGCGCCCGCCACCGCGAGCGGCCGCCGGATCGTCCTGCGCCTCCGCGCGGAGGACCCCGCCGCCTACGACGTGGCTCCCTCCGGCGTGCGCAGGGTGCGCGTCTACCGCTCCGTGGACGGAGGCCCGGCGAAGCGCATCGCGGCGACCGCGCGCAAGCGCCTGCGCGTCAAGGTCAGGCCGGGCAGCGAGTACGCGTTCTCCACCCGTGCCGTCGACCGGGCCGGCAACGTCGAGGCACCGCCCGAGAGCCCCGACGCGCAGACGCGCGTCCTCGACGGCTAGCCGCTCACGGAGGCGGCGGCGTCACCGGCCCGCTCCCCGGCCAGCCGCACGAGCTCGGCGAGATGGTCGCG
Organism: Solirubrobacteraceae bacterium; assembly: GCA_024710825.1. Taxonomy (GTDB): domain Bacteria; phylum Actinomycetota; class Thermoleophilia; order Solirubrobacterales; family Solirubrobacteraceae; genus Capillimicrobium. The sequence continues at coordinate 6,548 of JANJUA010000341.1, read as the reverse complement.
GACCCCGTCCGCGAGCAGGCCGAGGTCCGGGAGGGCGTCGAGGTCGCCGAGCAGGCCGAAGCTCACCGCGCCGTCGTAGGACATGATCGCCACGGCGAGCGCGTGGCGCTTGGGCAGGAAGGCGACCGGGAACGCGTCCAGCAGTCGGCGCCCGTAGACGTAGAGCGGGATCTGCGGTCCCGGCACGTTCGTCACGATGAGGTTGAACAGGCGCGTGGAGAAGTTCAGCCGCGACGCCTGGGCGAGGATCGTCGGCGGCGCGAACTCCTGCGCCGCCGCGAGCGCCTCGGCGCCGATCGCCTGCTTGGACTCCTTCAGCCCGTTCATCGCCTCCCGCACGGTCTCCAGACGCGCGACGGGGTCGGAGATGTAGACGGGCAGCGGGCCGCGCATGACCGTGAGGCGGTTGCCGAGGTTGCCGCGCTCGTCCACGGTGCGGATCGAGACGGGCACGAGCGCGCGCAGCTCCAGGCCCTCGGTGCGCACGCTGCGCGCCCGCAGCCAGTCGCGCAGCGCTCCGGCGACGACCGCGAGCACGACGTCGTTGACCGTCGTGCCGAACGCCGACTTCACCGTGCGGAAGTCCTCCAGCGAGTTGCGCACGACGGCGAAGCGGCGGTGCGGGCCGATCTCGACGTTCAGCGGGGTGGGGGGCGCCGGGTTCGCGAGCGACCAGGCGACCTCGCCGACGCCCTCCAGCGCGTCGCGGACGCTCTCCAGCGTGCGCTCGGGCCGCGCGGCCGCCGCGACCGCGCCCTCCGCCATGCGCAGACCGGTGCGGACCAGGCCGCCCACGCTCCTGGCGAGCAGCTCGCCGGTCGAGGGCTCGGGGTGCGCCGTCCACGGCTCGCCCTCGTCCTCGATCTTCCGGGGGACGGGCTCGAGGTCGAAGAGCACCGTCGCGAGGTCCACGCCGCTGATGCCGTCGATGAGCGCGTGGTGCGTCTTGGTGATGAGCGAGAAGCGGTCGCCCTCGAGCCCCTCGACGACCCACATCTCCCACAGCGGCTTGGAGCGGTCCAGCTGCTGGGAGAAGATCCGCGAGGTCAGGTTCAGCAGCTGCTCCTCGGACCCGGGCTCCGGCAGCGCGGTGTGCCGCAGGTGGTACTCGAGGTTGAACTGCGGGTCGTCGACCCACAGCGGCCGACCGGTCCCGAGCGGCGGCGTCGCGAGCTTCTGGCGGTAGCGGGGGACGAGGTGCAGGCGAGCGCCCAGGTGCGCGGCGAGATCCTCGAACGCCGGCACCGGCCCCTCGAAGATCGTCACGCCGCCGATGTGCATGTGCGACGTCGGGCCTTCCTGCGCGAGGAAGCCCGCGTCGACGGCCGTCAGTCGATCCCCGTGTTGCTGCGCCATCTCCCGGCGCGAGCCTACTAGGGCCCCGTGGCGCGAGCGCCCACCCCGGTGAGCAGCTCGCGGGAGCGCAGCGGCCCGCCGGCGCGGGGATCGAGCGGCGGGGTGTCGTAGCCGGCGCCCTCGCGCATGCCCTCCAGGAGCTCGAGGAACGCCTGCTCGGCGTCGTGGCGCGGCGTCCAGCCGAGCTCGGTCCGGGCGCGGGTGGAGTCCAGGAGCGGCACGCCCAGGCCGAGGTCGACCCAGCCCGCCGGGCTGGGCTGCAGGCGGGCGCGCCAGGTGAGATCCGCGCCGGCGCGCAGGACGGCCGCCGGCACGGAGACGGCCCGCGCCCCCAGCAGGCGCGCGAGTCGGTCGCCGTCGAGCACCGGCTCCGCGGCGACGTTGTAGGCGCCGCGCGCGGCGGGGTCGACGACCGCGAGCCGGTACGCGTCGGCGACGTTGTGGGCGTGGACCGCCTGGAAGCGCAGCCGGGGGTGCCGGGGGAAGACCGGGATGGCGCCGGGACGCAGCAGGGGGCTCGGCAGGAACGGGCCGGCGAACAGGCGCCGGATGCCCGAGGCGGCCTCGCGCTGGAAGATGAGCCCGGGGCGCAGGCGGACCGTCCTGACGTCGGGGTGGGCCAGCTCGAAGGCGTCCAGGATCCGCTCGACGGCGGCCTTGTGGCGGCTGTAGAACGAGCTCGGGATCCCCTCGGTCGGCCAGGACTCGTCGACGGCCCGGTCCTTCGGGCCGGGCGAGTAGGCGCCGACCGACGAGGCGTAGACGAGCGCCCCGACCCCGACCTCCCCGGACGCCGCGAACACCGCGGCGCTGCCCTCGACGTTCACCGCGTGCGTGGCGCGCTCGTCGCGCGACGGCTGGATCAGCCAGGCGAGGTGCACGACCGCGTCGGCGCCGTCGAGCAGCGGGCGCAGGTCCGCGGTGGCGATGTCGGCCTCGCGCCAGACGGTGCGGGGGAGCTGCAGGGTCGGTCGGCGGCGGGCGATCCCCACGATCTCGTCGACCCGCTCGTCGCCGCCCAGCGACCGCACCAGCGCGGTTCCGACGTTGCCGGTGGCCCCGATGACGACTACGCGCATGGGACTCCGTCTCCCCTCCCGCGGCTACCCTCAACCAGCCCGTGTCGGAGTCCTCGTCCCTCACGCCGAAGCTCCTGCTGTGGGCGCTCGCCGTCCAGCTCCTGCTCGGCGGCGTCCTCGTCTGGCAGGCCTCCACGGACTTCGCGCTGTTCGGGGGCGGCGGAGCCGAAGGCCGGGGCACGCCCGCGGCCGCCGCCTCGTCGGCTCCGCGCGCGACCACCGACCGCTTCGACGCCGCGCGCGCGCTGCGCTGGGCGCAGCGCCAGGTCGACCTCGGGCCGCGCCCCGCCGGCTCGCCCGCGCAGCGCGCCGCCGCCGAGCTCCTGCGCCCGGCGCTGCCCGGCGGCCGCTTCGTCGAGATCGGCGGCGGGCTGCGCAACATCGAGGGCCGCCTGCCCGGCGGCCGCGGCGAGCCGATCCTCGTGATCGCCCACTACGACACGACCGTCGTCGACGGATACCTGGGAGCCAACAACAGCGCGGCGGGCGTGGGCGCGGTGATCGAGATCGCCCGCTCCCTGCGTCGCGACCGTGGCGGCCAGCGGCGTCCGATCCACTTCCTGCTCACCGACGGGGAGGAGCCCCCGACGTGGCCGGCGCGCGGCGACTTCTACGCGGAGGGCCTGCGCGGCTCGAAGGCCGCCGCGCGGACGATGACGCCGGGCGACGTCATCGTGCTCGACTTCGTCGCCCAGCACGGTCTGCGCATCCCGCGTGAGGAGGGCTCGGACCCGCGTCTGTGGTCGCGGCTGCGGGCGGCCGCGCGGCGCGTCGGCGTCGAGCGCGTGTTCCCCGACGCGACCCGCGGCGAGATCGTCGACGACCACACGCCGTTCGCCCGCCGCGGGATACCGGCGATCGACCTCATCGACTTCGACTACCCCTGCTGGCAGAAGCCGTGCGACACGATGGACAAGCTCTCCGCGCGCAGCCTCGACGCGGTCGGCGAGACGGTCGTCGAGCTCGTTCGTACACTGAGGTAGATGGTCAAGCGCCTCCTCCTTGCTCAGCCGCGCGGATACTGCGCCGGCGTCGACCGCGCCGTCCAGACGGTCGAGCGCGCGCTCGAGGTCCACGGCGCGCCGGTCTACGTGCGCAAGGAGATCGTCCACAACAAGCACGTCGTCGAGACGCTGCGGACGAAGGGCGCGATCTTCGTCGACTCCGAGCACGAGGTCCCGCCGGGCTCGACGGTCGTCTTCTCCGCCCACGGCGTCTCGCCCGAAGTGCACGCGAACGCCGAGAAGCGCCGGCTCGAGACGATCGACGCGACCTGCCCGCTCGTCACCAAGGTCCACCGCGAGGCCGTCAAGTTCGCCAACGAGGGCTACACGATCATCCTCATCGGCCACGACGGCCACGAGGAGGTCGAGGGCACGATGGGCGAGGCGCCCGAGCACATCGTGCTCGTGGAGACCGAGGAGGACGTCGAGCGGCTCGAGATCCCCGACACGTCGAAGGTCGCCTACATCTCGCAGACGACCCTGTCGGTGGACGAGACGCGCACGATCATCAACCGCCTGCGCGAGAAGTTCCCGCAGATCACGGGCCCGCGCACCGACGACATCTGCTACGCCACGACGAACCGCCAGGCGGCCGTCAAGCAGATGGCCGGCGAGTGCGATCTGGTGCTCGTCATCGGCTCGCAGAACTCGTCGAACTCGCAGCGCCTCGTGGAGGTGGCGCGCGACTACGGCGCCGACTCCTACCTGATCGACAACGAGGCGCAGGTCGACGAGAGCTGGCTCGAGGGCAAGGAGGTCGTCGGCATCTCCTCGGGCGCGAGCGCGCCGGAGGAGCTCGTCCAGCGGCTCGTGGCGTTCTTCCGCGAGCGCGGGGTGGAGGCGGTCGAGGAGTTCGTCGTCATCAACGAGGACGTCCGCTTCATGCTGCCCAAGAAGATCCGCCTCGCGATGGCGACCGCCCCGGCCTGACCCTCAAGTAGCCGGCCCCCCGGCCGATGACCGGGGGCACCATGAGAATCGTCAGCCCTGGGGTCGCCGTCGACCGGGTGCTCGAGGACGCCCGCCGTCGTGCGCTGGGACTCGCCGTCTGCGGCGCGATCGTGCTCGGGTGGGTGGTGACCGCGGTGTCCGCGGAGCTCCAGGGGACGCTCGCCGACGCCAACGCCCTGCTGCTCGCCGGCATCGGCGTCGTCACCGGCCTGACCTGGGCGACGAAGCGCTTCGGGCGGCGCAGCGAGACGTCGCTGCAGGTGCTGCTCGTCGCGGGCACGCTCCAGGCGACGGCGGCGGCGCTGGCCTTCGACCGCGGCGTGGTGGCCGCGTGGCCGTTCGCGCTGCTGCTCGCCGCATGCGCCGGCCAGGTGGGTCGCGACGGCCGGGAGGTCGCCGGGCACGTGGCGCTGATCGTCGGCGGGCAGGCGCTCGCGGCCCTCCTCGGGCCCGACCGGGCGGACACGGCGGCCCTGGCCGCCTCCGTGCTCGTGCCGGCGCTGGCGCTGACCGCGATCGCCTCCGCGGCCGCCCGCGGCCTGCGGGACGAGCGCGAGGCGCGGCGGGCCGACGCGCACCGGCTGCACGCGCAGCTTGCCGCCGCGGTCGCCCGCAACCCCGCGCGCTTCGCCGTCCTGACGATGGACGGCTCGGGTCTCGACCGCGTCGACCTGGCGGACCTGCTCGCCGACCAGGTCCGCGAGACCGATCAGGTGCTGGTGGCGGGCGGCGACCGCTGCTCGATCGTGGCGGCGGACACCGATGGCGCGGGGGCAGCCGCGCTCGCCGCGCGGATCGAGCAGGCGATGCTCGAGTTCCACCGCGCCGAGACCGGCGAGCTCAACGCGGCGATCGGCGTGGCCGTCTACCCCGACGACGGGCGCACCCCGGACGAGCTGCTCGCCAGCGCCGCCGCGGCGGCGCGGCAGGCGGATCGCCCGCTGCGCGCCGCCTGACGCCCCGGATACCCTCCGGCGCGATGCCCGTGCTCGTCGTCTCCGACCTGCACCTCGGCGGTCGGACCGGCGTCGACGTGCTCCGGGACCGCGGGCGGCGCGCCGCCCTGGTCGCGGCGCTGGACGACGTCGACCGCCTGGTCCTGCTCGGCGACACGCTCGAGCTGCGCCACGGCCCGTTGCGCGAGGCGCTCTCCGCCGCGCGGCCCGTGCTCGAGGAGCTCGGCCGCGCCGTCGAGGAGGTGGTGCTGGTCCCCGGCAACCACGACCACGCACTGGTCGCCGGCTGGCTGGAGCGGATCGCCCGCGACGCGCCGCCCGCGCTGGGCCTCGAGCAGCGGATCGCGCCCGGCGAGGCCTCCTGGGGCGCGGGCGAGATGGCTCGCTTCCTCGACGCCGAGCTGACGGTCGCCTATCCCGGCGTGTGGCTGCGCGAGGACGTCTACGCGACCCACGGCCACTACCTCGACCTGCACTCGACGATCCCGACGTTCGAGCGCCTCGCCGCGGGCCTCACCACCCGCATGGCCGGCGAGCTGCCGGCGCGGGCCGCCGTCACCGACTACGAGGCGCGCCTGGCGCCGGTCTACGCGTGGATCGACGCCCTGGCCGAGTGGGCGCCCGACGGCCGCGCCGCCGGGACCGCCGGCTCCGCGCAGCGCGCCTACGCCGCGCTCACCGGCGGGGGCGGCGGTCTGCGCGCGCGCCTGCTCGCCGGGGCGTTCCCCGTCGGCATCGCGGCGGTCAACCGCGTCGGCCTCGGGCCGGTCAGCGCGGACCTCTCGGGGCCCGGGATGCGGCGCGCGAGCCTGCGCGCGATGCAAGAGGTCGTCGGCCGGCTGGGGATCGAGGCCGCGCACGTCGTCTTCGGCCACTCGCACCGCACGGGCCCTCTGCCCGGCGACGACCCGCTGGAGTGGGGACGGCTGACGAACTGCGGCTCGTGGGTCCACGAGCCTCACTTCCTCGGCGAGCAGACGCCCAGCAGCCCCTACTGGCCCGGCGGCGCGGTGCGCGTCGACGGCGACGGCGCGCCCAGGCTCCTGCGGCTCTGATGTCGCGTCGAGCGCGTTCTCAGGAGGCGCCGCCGGGGGTGAAGCAGACGGCGTGGCAGGTCACGCCGTCGCCGACCGCCAGGTCGAGCACGCCCACGGTGTGGCGCTCGTGCTCCACGAGGGGATAGGCCCCCGGATGCGAGACCG
>JANJUA010000331.1 GCA_024710825.1 Solirubrobacteraceae bacterium | reverse complement strand
GCACGGCCATCGAGACGAAGCTCCTGTTCTTCGGGCTGGAGTGGGCCGCGCTGGACGACGCGCGGGCCGAGGGGCTGCTGGGCGCCCCCGGGCTCGACCGGGCGCGCCACTTCCTGCGGATGGAGCGCCGCTACCGCCCCTACCTCCTCTCCGAGCCGGAGGAGAAGATCGTCGCGGAGAAGAGCGTCACCGGCCGCTCCGCCTGGGGCCGGCTGTTCTCCGAGCAGGTCGCCGCGCTCGAGGTCGAGGGCGAGCCGCTCGACGTCGCGCTGAGCCGCCTGCTCTCGCCGGACCGCGAGCTGCGCCGCCGGACCGCCGAGCAGGTCACGCGGGCGCTCGAGCCCGGGCTGCGCACGCGGGCCTACATCTTCAACACGCTCATCCACGACAAGGCCGTCGAGGACCGCCTCCGCGGCTACGCGACGTGGCTGACGAGCCGCAACCTCTCCAACGAGGTCTCCGACGCGTCCGTCGCCGCGCTGGTGGAGGCCGTGAAGGGCCGCTACGACATCCCGCAGCGCTGGTACCGGCTGAAGGCGCAGGTGCTCGGCCTCGACCGGCTCGCCGACTACGACCGCTCCGCGGCCGTCACCGACGTCGACGAGCGCTTCGGCTGGGAGGAGTCGCGCGACCTCGTCCTCGACTCGTTCGGCTCGTTCTCGGGCGAGATGGAGGCGCTCGCCCGGCGCTTCTTCGACGAGCGCTGGATCGACGCGCCGGTGCGCCCCGGCAAGCGCGGCGGCGCGTTCTGCGCGTCCGCGGTGCCGTCGGTGCACCCGTACGTGATGCTGAACTTCACGTTCAAGCGCCGCGACGTCCTCACGCTCGCCCACGAGCTCGGCCACGGCCTGCACTTCGCCCTCGCGGCCAAGCAGGGGATCCTCCAGCAGGGCACGCCGCTGACGGTCGCCGAGACCGCGTCCGTGTTCGGCGAGACGATCGTCTTCAACCGGCTGCTCGAGCAGGCGCAGTCCGCCGAGTCGCGCTTCGCGCTGCTCGCCGAGGCGATCGAGGGCGCGATCGCCACGGTCTTCCGACAGACGGCGATGAACCAGTTCGAGGATGCCGTGCACACCGCGCGGCGCGCGGAGGGCGAGCTGTCCGTCGACCGCTTCAACGAGGCGTGGGCGTCGACGCAGGCCGACCTCTTCGGCGACTCGGTCGAGATGACCGACGGCTACCGCACCTGGTGGAGCTACGTCCCGCACTTCATCGGGACGCCCGGCTACGTCTACGCCTACGCCTACGGCCAGCTCCTGGCGCTCTCGGTGTACGGCCGCTACCTCGAGGAGGGCGCGAGCTTCGCGCCGAAGTACCTGGAGCTGCTCGGCGCCGGCGGGTCGATGCTGCCCGAGGACCTCGGCCGCATCGTCGGCATCGACCTGACGGACCCCGGGTTCTGGACCTCCGGGATCGAGCTGGTCGAGGGCCAGCTCCGCGCCGCGGAGGCGGCGGCGCGCGACGCCGGGCGCCTACCCGCTTAGAACATCACCTTCCAACGCTCAACTTCCTGGCTGCGCACGCCGATCTTCCCGGCATGCTGGCTCAGCTCTCCGAGCGCGGTCGACTGCTCGACCTGGAGACCGGGATGCGCGGCGCGCGGCTCGCGAGCTACGCCGCGGTGGCGATCACGCTCGCCGTGCTGGGGCGCTGGATCGGATGGCTGCCGCTGGTCTTCGTGGCGGTCCTGGCGGTCGCCTACGAGCTGCTGATCCGCGGGCGGCTCGAGAACAGTGAGCACCCGGAGCGGCTGGTCGCGGCGGGCTTCGTCCTGAACGTGCTCGCCATCGGGCTGGGCGCGGTGGTCACCGGGGGGCCGAAGAGCCCGCTGCTGCCGTGGCTCGTGATGCCGATCGTCTCGCTCGCCGGACGCCACGACGGCCGCGGGGTGTGGACGGGCACGGGGTTCGTCGTCGTCGTGCTCGCGCTGGTCACCTTCACGGAGCCGGCCGTCTTCGCCGAGGAGCCCGCCCGCGTGCTCGCCGTCCTGCCGCTCGTGGTCTCAATCTGCCTCTTCTCGGTCGCGATGATGCGCGCGGAGCGCCGCCAGCGCGACGCATCGGCGCTCGACGCGCTCACCGGGCTGCTCAACCGCCGGTCGCTGGAGGACCGGTTCGCGGAGCTGGCCGAGCAGGCGCGGCTCAGCGGCGACGCGGTCGCGCTGCTGGCGATCGACGTGGACCACTTCAAGTCGATCAACGACACGTACGGCCACGCGCGCGGGGACACCGTCCTGCACGAGATCGCCGCGGCGATCCGAGCGCAGCTGCGCTCCTTCGAGCTGGCCTACCGGGTCGGCGGCGAGGAGTTCCTCGTCGTGCTGCCGGGGGTCGACGTGGCGCAGGCGTCCGACGTGGGCGAGCGGCTGAGGGCGGGGCTGGAGGCGCTGCGGCCGGACGGCGTGGCGGTCACGGTCTCCGTCGGGGTCAGCGCGGGCCGTGGCGAGGGCGTCCGCTTCGAGCGGCTGTACGGCGAAGCCGACGACGCGCTCTACGCCGCCAAGCGCGGCGGGCGCAACCGCGTGCTGACGGCGGAGGCGGCGGCGAAGCTCACGGTCGCGGCCTGAACGCCCGGAGGGTCACGGAGGCCGTCACCGTGACCGGCTCGTCGCCGGCGGTCGTGGTGGCGGCGGCGTGCCAGGCGCTCGGGCCCATGGCGACGAGGTTCGCGGCGTCCTCGGGCGCAAGGCGCAGCTCGAAGGCGAGCGGCTCGACGGTCGCGCGGACGAAGTGCTCGCCGAGCGTCCGCTCGAGGCGCTGCTCCTTGCGCTCGTCCACGCGCAGCAGGCCGCGCGCCTCGACGAGCTCGCGCAGGTGGTCCGGGCTGGGCGTGACGACGAGCAGCGTCCCCTGGGCGTGCAGGATGCGCCGTAGCTCCGGGCCGTCGCGGGGCGAGAAGACGTCGAGCGCGAGCGCAGCGGAGCCGGTGCGGACGGGAAGCGACCGCCAGACGTCGGCGACGGCCGCCCCCGCCCGCGGGTGGGCGCGAGCGGCGCGGCGGGCGGCGTGCTTGGAGACGTCGAGCGCGAGACCGGCGCGGCCTGCCGCGGGCGGCGCTTCGAGCACGGCCGCCAGGTAGTCGCCGGTACCCGCCCCGACGTCGACCACTCCCCCGGAAGGGCCGTCGGCGAGCGCCGCCGCGGCGGCGGCCGCGACCGCGTCGACGATCGGCGCGTAGTGGCCGGCCCGCAGGAACGCGGCGCGCGCCTGCACCATCGCGGCGGTGTCGCCGGGCGAGCGCGGCTCGGCGGCGAGCAGGTTGACGTAGCCCTGGCGGGCGAGGTCGAAGGCGTGGCCGTCGGCGCAGCGCAGCGCGCGGGCCCCCGGCCGCAGCGGCTCGCCGCAATGCGGGCAGGCGAGCATCTCGACCGCCGCGTGATGCACTAGCGCATCACCCGCGCGCCGTGGGGACCGTCCGCGTCCCGGTCGCGCCGGTCATGCACCTCCCGCATGAGCCCGAGGCTAGTCGCCCTCCTGCTCGAGCTCGCGAATCAGGTCATCGCCGGAGATGACCGAGTCCGCGAAGTGCTGCTGCATCCACACGAGGTGCTCGACGCGGTTCTCGATGATCCGGTGGAAGTCCCACTCCGGAAGGCTCTGCTGCCGGACGTGCTCCTGCATCAGCCGCGGGTCCACCTCGTAGACGTGCTCGTAGCGGCTGATCACGACGTCGCTGATGCGCCTGTGCTCCGCCGGTGGACGCTGAGCGGAGAGCCGGAAGCCGAGCATCACGCCTCCTCCTCGTAGGCCTGGTCGAGCAGGTACTTGCCCGGATTCATCACGTTGTTGGGATCCAGCACTCGCTTCACCTTCTTCATGACGTCGAAGCCGCCGCCCAGCTCGAGCGGCAGCAGATCGACCTCGCCTTCGCGGCACGAGCCGTGACAGCTCGACATCGAGCCTCCGTGCTCGATGGCGACGCGGGCGATCTCCCGCTTCGCGTCGACCCACGCCGCCCACATCTCCTCGTCGTAGCGCTGCTCCCAGATGCCGACGTCGATCTCGGTCAGGTAGTCGCCGCCCGGGCGGAACGCCCCGTTGGTGTACGAGAACATCCCCCAGTCGTCGAACGTGTCGAACCGCCTTCGCAGGTCGTCGACGATCCAGTGCCACTTCTCCCGCACCGCCGGGAGCTGGCTGTGGTTGATCGCGGCGTCCTCGCAGTGCCAGCTCATCAGCACGGCCTGCCCGCTGCGCGTTCGCCCGTGGAGGGGTGTGGCGTAGCGGTCGTGGCGCGACCACCAGTCTCCCTGGGAGACCTCGTCGCCCGCGTACGTCGACCCGTTCGCCTTCGCGATGCGCATGATCTGCTTCGCGCCGGCGCGGACCTCGTCCTTCTGCCCGTACATCGCGACCGCGGTGATGCTCTTCACCCAGTCGGGCGCCGGGATCCACGCCTCGTCGTCGCGACGCAGGTACGCGACCTTCTGCTCGTCGAACAGCACCACCCCGGCCAGCGTCGCGAGCCCGGACCGGGCGAACTCGCCCGTGGCCCTCCAGGCGTCCAGGTACGACGGGTACGAGAAGAACGCGGAGAACTCGGCCTCCGGCCGCGTCACCAGCTCGAGCGTCGCCTCCGTGACGATGCCCAGCGTTCCCTGATGGCCCATGAACAGGTGCTTGAGCTGGTATCCCGACGAGGACTTCCGGATCTTCCTGCCGCCGCCGTCACCCACCCGTATGACGTCGCCGGTCGGCAACACGATCTCGAAGCTGATCACGAGATCGCGGGTGTGGCCGAAGCGACCGCTGATCAGGGAGAACCCACTCGTCCCGATGCGTCCCCCCACCAGCGAGCACGGATACGACGCCGGGTCGTCGGGATAGATGAACCCGAGCGGCTGCAGCCGCTGTGAGAGCTTCATCATGTTGATGCCGGGCTGCACCGTGACCGTCCGGTCGTCGACGTCGATCTCGAGGATCTTGTCCATCCGCTTGACGTCGACGAGGATCCCGTGCCTGATCGGCACGGCGCCGTCGCTGAGACCGGTCGCGCCGGCGCGCGGCACGACGGGGACGCGCGCGCGATTGGCGAGCTTGACCACCGCGGAGACCTGCTCGGTCGAGGTGGGCAGGACCACCGCCTGCGGGGTGAACTGCTCCCAGCGGTGCAGCGGGAACGGCGCGGGCACGCGCGCCCGGTTGAAGAGAGCGGACCTCCCGGTCAGGACGTTCTCCTCGCCGCAGATCGCGACGAGCTCGTCCACGACGGCGGTGTCGAGCGTGGGGACGGCCATGTCAGACCTCGAATCCCGCCGCCTCGGCGACGAGCTCGAAGATGTCGTAGACCTCCAGCCCCTGCGCCTCGCCCTGCTCGGTCAGCGGCCGCTCGGACCAGGGACAGGCCGATACGAGCGTGTCGACCCCGTCCAGCTCCTTGACCTTGTCGATGCGCCGCCGGCTGATCTTCGCCGTGAGCTCTGGCTTCTCGACGAACAGGTTCGACCCGGCGCCGGAGCAGTACGACCATTGCGTCACGTGGTCGACGTCGACGAACTTCAGGCCGGGGATGGCGCGCAGGATCTCCCGCGGCGCCTGCCACTTGCCCAGGCGCTTGTTGAGACGGCACGGATCGTGGTACGTGACCGTGCTGTCGATCTCGTTCGTGAGCGTGACCTTGCCGTCGCGGATCAGATCGGCGATGAGGTCGAGCGCGAGCACCACCTCGAACTCGTCGAAGTTCTCGTCGAGCTCGGGATAGTGCTCGATGATCGTGATGTAGTCGTGGGGGTCGGGGCAGATGATCCGCTTGGTGCCGTTCCTGCGCCAGTCGAGGATGTTGTGCTCGACCATCTTGTGGGCGATGTCGTGGTAGCCGGTCTCGAACATGGGGCCGCCGCAGCACCACTGCTGGCTCATCAGGCCGAACTCGATGCCCCCGGCCTGCAGCAGCAGCGCGACGGCTCGCGGGATCGACGGACGCTTGAAGGCCGCTTCGCAGTCGGCGAAGATCACGGTCTCGCCGCCGGTCGGGAGGTCGAGGCCGACCGCCCAGTCGCGGACCTTGGCGTCCGACGTCTCGATGTTCCAGCCGAGGACCGGCTCGTTGCCCCACTGGTCGGTGCGCTCGGCCCAGCGCTTCCAGTTGGGCTGGTGGATGCCCCGATCGACCGCGAGCTTGCGCATCGCCCGGACGACGCCGATGGTGCGCTGGCGGAAGCGATAGAAGTCGCCGGTGAAGAGCGTGTTCGGGCAACGCAGCTCGCACGCGCCGCACATCGTGCAGTGGACGTAGTCCTCGGCCACGTCCTCGATGTCGAGGTGCCCCTTCTCCATCGCTACCACGTTGGCGTGGAACGCCGTCGGCGAATGACGCTCGTCGTGCGTCACCTGCATCACCGGACAGACCTCGCGGCAGAACTTGTGCCCCGAGCTGAAGCAGTTGTACGCCGCGTCGCGCCACTCGTCGATCCCGACGGGGAGGTTGCCGTCACCGTCCCCGTTCGTGGCCTGCTCCCGGCCCTTGCGAACGTCCTCGGCACTCATCTCGGACTCCCTTCGTCGTTGGCTCGATCGTGTCTGTTCAGGCATGAGCCGCCTCGGTCGCGACGGCGGCCGGCGCGCACGCCTCCTCGAGCAGCTCGGTGACCTCTTTGAGCGCCAGCCTGTCGCCGTGGCCCGTGGTCTTGATCGCGTCCTCGTACATCGTCACGTCCTTCGGACAGGCCACGACGAAGTAGTCGAGCTCCCCGAGCGCCACCGCCTCCTGGATCCGGTTCTCCGACGGCCGCTCCCGACCCGGCTCGTCGCGGACCCAGATCCGTCCGCCCCCCGCGCCGCAGCAGAACGAGCTCTCGCGGTTGCGCGGCATCTCGACCACCGTGCAGCCGATCAGCTCGAGGATGCGCCGCGGCGCGTCGTACTCGCCGTTGAACCGGCCGAGATGGCACGGGTCGTGGAAGGTCACCCGGTAGTCGAGCCGCCGCCGCACCGCCAGTCGGCCCGACTCGAGCAGCTCGAGCAGGAACGTGCTGTGATGGCTCACCGGCCACTCTCCCCCCAGCTCCGGATACTCGTTGCGCAACGTGTTGAGCGAGTGCGGGTCGCTGGTCACGATGCGGCTGAACTCGCACGCGTCGAGCGTCGCGATGTTCTCCTCGGCGAGGATCTCCCAGAGGCCCTCCTCCCCGGCGCGCCGCACGTCGTTGCCCGCATTGCGCTCGCCGTCGTAGAGGATCCCGAACCGCACGTCGGCCGCCCGGTAGAGCCGCGCGAGCTGACGGGAGATGCCCTGCGAGCGAGGGTCGAAGCTCGCGAAGTCGCCTACGAACCAGAGGACGTCGACGGCCTCCCGCCGGGCGTCGGGGATCTCGAAGTCGAGCTCCCGGGCCCATCGTCCGCGCCTCCGCCGGCTCTCCCCGAACGAGTTGCCGGACCTCTGGATCGTCTGCAGGACGTCCTGCAGGTCTGCCGGCAGCTCGCCCTCCTCGACGAGCGCGCGCCGCATCTGGTTGATGATCGGCGCCTGCTCGATGCCCACGGGACACGCCTCGACGCAGGCGTTGCACTGATAGCACGCCCACACGGTCTCGTGGCGTACGCGGTCCATGCCGATCACCGGCGCCCGCAGCGCGCCGGCAGCCCCGTCGGCACCGCCTGCCATCAGCGCGCCCAGCACCCCGCCGACCCCGACGGGCGCCCACGCGTCGTTGGCCTGCTCGCGCAACTCGAGGATCACGTCGCGCGGAGACAGCGGCCGCCCCGTCTCGTTCGCGGGACACGCCACGTGGCACCTGCCGCACTTGGTGCACGCGTCGAGGTGCAGGAGGTGCAGCGGGCTGAAGTCCTCCAGGGTCTCGTACCCCGCCGGGAGGCCCTCGCGCTCGGGCGCGATGCCGCGCAGGCGCTTGCCGGCCATGGGATCGCGCAGGACCAGCGACGCGAAGCTCGTGAGCATGTGGGTCGCCTTCGTGTACGGGATCGCCGCCACCCAGACGATCGCGACGAGCCCGTGCGTCCACCACAGGACGTGTCGAAGCGCCTCCAGCGTGCCCGTCGAGAGCCCGGCCATGGCCTGCCCCACCAGCCACCCGGCGGGGTTGGCCCCCTGGTTGCCGGGCGTGTCCATCGCCAGGCGGGCGCCCTCGAGGACGTAGCCGGTGAGGACCAGGTACGACAGCGCCCCGACGAACACCCAGTCGCCGATCCGGTAGCGGCCGCGGTCGTACTGGGGATCGCCCGGCGCCCGGTCGGGGCGTGCGTAGTCGAGCTTGCGTGGCCGGATGAGCGCCCGGCGGATCATCATCGCCAGCAGGCCGGCCAGCAACGCCAGGCCCATGACGTCCAGCACGAGCGAGTAGCCGAGGTAGAAGTCACCGGTGAAGAAGCGCCAGCCGAAGACCGGCTCCGTGAAGTCGGTGTTGACGGCGAGGATCACGGTGCCGACGAACAGCGTCACGAACCCGTAGAAGATC
>JANJUA010000328.1 GCA_024710825.1 Solirubrobacteraceae bacterium | reverse complement strand
GACCATCGGCGGACGCGGGTCGAACGGCACCGCGTTGCGGTTGACCGTGATGCCGATCGAGTGCAGGCGATCCTCCGCCTGCTGCCCGTCGAGCTCGGACTCGCGCAGATCGACCAGGACGAGATGGACGTCGGTGCCGCCCGTCAACACGTTGACCCCGTGGCCCGCACGCAGCAGCTGCGCCGCCACCGCCTGGGCGCCCGCCACCGTTCGCGCCTGGCGCTCGCGGAAGGACTCCGACGCCGCGATCCTCAACGCCACCGCCTTGGCCGCGATCACATGCTCCAGCGGACCGCCCTGCTGGCCCGGGAAGACCGCCGAGTCGATCTTCTTCGCGTACTCGGCGCGGCACAGGATCATCCCGCTGCGCGGCCCACCCAACGTCTTGTGGATCGTCGTCGAGACCACGTCGGCGTACGGCACGGGGCTCGGATGCAGCCCCGCCGCCACCAGCCCGGCGAAGTGCGCCATGTCGACGAACAGCAGCGCGCCCACCTCGTCGCAGATCTCGCGGAAGCGCGGGAAGTCGAGCACGCGCGGATACGCCGACCAGCCCGCCACGATCATCTTCGGCCGCCGCTCACGCGCCAGCGCCGCGACCGCGTCCATGTCGATCCGGCTCGTCTCGCGGTCGACCTCGTACGGCACGATGTCGTACAGCCGCCCCGACACGTTGATCTTCATCCCGTGCGTGAGATGGCCGCCATGCGCCAGCGACATGCCCATCAGCGCGTCGCCCGGCGCAAGCAGCGCGTGGTAGACCGCCGCGTTGGCCTGCGCCCCCGAGTGTGGCTGCACGTTCGCGTGCTCCGCCCCGAACAGCGCCTTCGCGCGGTCGATCGCTAGCTGCTCGGAGACGTCGACGTACTCGCAGCCGCCGTAGTAGCGCCGCCCCGGGTAGCCCTCCGCGTACTTGTTGGTCAACACGCTGCCCTGCGCCTCGAGCACCGCCTGCGGCACGAAGTTCTCCGAAGCGATCATCTCCAGCGTCCGCCGCTGGCGCTCGAGCTCGCGGGCGAGCACCTGCGCGATCTCCGGGTCGACGTCCGCCAGCGGGCGGTTGAAGAAGTCGGGGGGAAGGTCGGCGGCGCTCATGGTCGGTCCACGGTACCAGCGCCTCGGCGAGCCGCCGTCAACCGAGCTTGGCCTCGACGCAGGCGCTCGCCACCGCGCCCTCGCGCACGATCGTCCAGGCTCCTTCGGCCTCATAGCGGCGCAGGTCGATGACGGTCGAGGGCGTGCCCGGCAGCGGGCCCGCGTCGAGCACCAGGTCGATCGCCTCGCGCAGCCCCGGCCGGACGTCGCGCACCTCGCGCGCCTCGGGCTCGCCCGCGTAGTTCGCGCTCGTCTGGAGCACCGGCCAGCTGACCCGACCCAGCGCCGCCGCCGCGGGCGGCAGCGCGGGAACGCGCAGCCCGAGCGTGTCCGGGTCCTCGCCGCAGGCCAGCGGGAAGCGGTGCGCGGGGTTGGGCAGCAGTAGGGTCACGCCGTCGGGCAGCAGGCTCTCCAGCGCGCCGCGCGTCCGCTCCCCCAGCTCGGGCAACGCGGCGAGCGCCAGCTCCAGCGAGAAGAACATGACGGCGGACGGCTTGGCCAACGGGCGCCGCTTGAGCAGGTACAGGCCCTGCACCGCCTCCTTGGCGTCGGGGTCGCAGGCGAGTCCGTAGACCGTGTCGGCCGGGAACAGCGCCACCCCGCCCACCGCCATGCAGCGCTCGAACGTCGCCGCGTCGGCCGTGGTCAGCACCCGACGCCGACCCGCTCGTGCCCGGCCAGGTCCCGCTCGGTGCGGACGTCGGCCCAGCCGCCCCCGCGCAGCAGCGCCCGCACGGACGCCCCCTGGTCGGCGCCGTGCTCCAGGCCGATCCACGCCACCCGTCCCGCGGCGCGGGCGACCACCGCGCGGATGGCGTCGAGGCCGTCCGGTCCGGAGAACAGCGCCTCGCGCGGCTCGTGACGGCTGATCTCGGGCGCCAGCCGCTCGCCGTCGGCCACATAGGGCAGGTTCGCCACGACCGCGTCCCAGTCGCCGGCCGGCAGCCCGTCCGCGTGCAGGAACGTCACGTCGAGCGCCAGCCGCGCGGCGTTGGCCCGCGCGACGTCGAGCGCGTCGGCGAAGGCGTCGGACGCCGCGATCTCCAGGTCCGGCCGCTCGTCGGCCAGCGCCAGGGCGATCGCGCCGCTGCCGGTGCCGACGTCGACCACGCGCGCGCCCCGCGGAAGCTCCGCCACCGCCAGCTCGACGAGCAGCTCGGTCTCCGGCCGCGGCACGAGCACGCGGGGGTCGACCTCGAGCTCGAGGTGGCGGAAGCCCCTGCGGCCCAGCAGATAGGCGACCGGGACGCGCTCGACGCTGCGCCGGCGCACGAGATCCTGGAAGCGGCGCACCGCCGGTCCCTCGACGCGCAGGTCGCGGTCGAGGTACAGCCGCGCCCGCTCCACCCCCAGCGCGTCGGCCAGCAGGATCTCCGCGTCGAGCCGCGGGCTGTCGACGCCGGAGGCGCCCAGCGCCACCAGCGCGGAGTCGAGCGCCTCGCGGACCGCGGTCACCGCGCGGCGGCCTGCGCCTCGAGGGCGCGGCGCTTCTCGTCGCCCTGGAGCGCGGCGGTGAGCTCGTCGAGCTGCCCCTCGAGGACGTCCTCGAGGTTGTGCTGGGTCAGCTTGATGCGGTGGTCGGTGACGCGCCGCTCGCCGTAGTTGTAGGTACGGATCTTCTCGGCCCGCTCGCCGGTGCCGACCTGCGAGCGGCGGTCCGCCGACAGCTCGGCCTGCTGCTCGGCCAGCGCCGCGTCGTACAGGCGGGCGCGCAGGACGCGCATCGCCTTCTCGCGATTCTGCAGCTGGCTCTTCTCGTCCTGCATCGAGACGACGATGCCGCTCGGCTTGTGCGTGATGCGCACCGCCGAGTCGGTCGTGTTCACCGACTGGCCGCCGGGGCCGGACGAGCGGTAGACGTCGACCTGAAGATCGCCGGGGTCGACGTGGACGTCGACCTCCTCGGCCTCGGGCAGCACCGCGACGGTGGCGGTCGAGGTGTGGATGCGGCCCTGCGACTCCGTCACCGGCACGCGTTGGACGCGGTGCGTGCCGCCCTCGAACTTGAAGACCGAATAGGCGCCGTCGCCCTTGATCGCGAACGTCGTCTCGCCGTCGCGGGCGTCGAGGACCTCCACGGAGAAGCCGCGCCGCTCGGCGTACCGCATGAGCATCCGGGCCACGTCGCCGGCCCACAGGCCCGCCTCCTCCCCGCCGGCGCCCCCGCGCACCTCGACGATGACGTTCTTGTCGTCGTTGGGGTCGCGCTCGACCATCGCCAGGCGGATGCCCTCCTCGAGCTCGTCGATGCGGGCCTCGGCGGTGGCGAGCATCTCGCGCACCTCCGGGTCCTCCTCCTCGGCGAGCAGCTCGCGCGCCCCCGCCGCGTCGTCGATCGCTCGACGCCACTGCGCCGCCAGCTCGCTCGCCGGCGCAAGGCGCCGGTACTCGCGGTTGACGTCGGCATGCCGCCGCCGGTCCCCGATCACCTGGGGGTCCACGATGAGGCGCTCCAGCTCGGCGAAGCGCGCCTCGAGCTGGTCGACGAGGGACTCGATCACCCTGTGCACTGTAGATGGGCGCCGGCCGCCGGCCGGCGCCGATCCACCCGCCGGGGCCTACTTCTGGCCGGCGCGGCGGCGAGCGGCGCGGCGGTTGAAGCGCTCCACGCGGCCACCGGTGTCCACGAGCTTCTGGCGCCCCGTGTAGAACGGGTGGCAGTTCGAGCAGATCTCGACGTGGATCTCGCTCTGCGTCGAGCGCGTCGTGAACTCGTTGCCGCAGGTGCAGCGCACGTGGGCTTCGACGTAGTCGGGGTGGATGCCGGTCTTCATGGTGATATCCAGTCTAGCCACCGGTGGGGCAGGCCACGCGCAGGACGTTGTCCTGCTCGTCGGACTCGTCGACCACGCCCCTCGGATCCACCTCGAAGCGCAGCGTGTCGCCGCCGACGCACGTCGGCGCCACGAAGGCGACCGGCTGCTCGGCGCCGGCGCGCACCCCCGGCACCGTCACGAGCAGCGGTTCGTCTCCGGCGCCGAACGCCACCTCGAACGCGCCCGCGTCCCCGCGCCCGGCGTTGCGGACCGCGACGCCGTAGCGCGTGAGGCCGGGCTCGGGGCCCTCGCGGGTCGTCAGCGCGCCGAGCTCCAGATCCGGGCGCAGGTCCGGCTGCGTGCAGGTCCGCGAGCGGCGCGCGGCGCGCTCGATCGTGCGCCCGGCCTTGTCGTACCAGCGGAACGCGACGCGGACGCGGTAGTCCGCCGGAGCGTCCAGCTTCGTCACCTGCTTGGTCCAGATGAAGCCGCCGTTGGTGCCCGGCGCGGACCTGATCCAGGTCCCCAGGCCCGGGGCGTCGACGACGCGGTAGCGCGTGGCGCCCGGCTCGCGGACCTGGAGGTCGAAGCGCATCGCCATGCGATCGGTGTTGCGGCCGACGCCGTCCATCTGGCCGCGGAAGATCGCGTAGCGCTCCAGCGGGCTGGCCGAGGTGCGGCACTCCTCGACGGTCACGCCGACGGTCGGCGCCGCCGCGGCGCCCCCGGCGACCGCGAGCGCGAGGAGAGGGATGAGGAGGAAGGCGAGACGGCGCATTGCCCTCCCCCCAACAGCGCGGGGCCGGAAAGGTTGCGCCTTTTCCGGCCCCGCCCCGGTCAGGTCTGCTGGTAGAGCGGCCCGTCGCCGCCCTCGGGGACCGTCAGCCGGCCGCCCTTGGCGGTGATCGCGCCGCACTGCACGCAGTTGGTGTAGTTGACGATCACGTCGACGTTGCCGGATTCGGACCCACCCACCCCGTCCTCGGGGATCTCGTAGACCCCCGCCGGGCACATCCACACCCACGTCTCGGCCACCTCGCGCGGGACGTTCTTGCGGACCCGGATGTGGTTCGGCGCGTCGTCGCGCGTCGCGTTGCCCGTGATGAAGACGCTCGACAGCTTGTCGAACGTGTACTTGCCGTCCGGCTTCGGATAGCGGTCCTTGGTGTTGCCGACGTGCATCGGGATCGAGTCGTTGCGATGCCAGCTCCAGCGGCCGCCCGGGAACCGGCCCTTCGTCAGCGACATCGCACCGACGATCGGGCCCGCCTTCAGCATGCCCTTCTGCAGCGGCTGGCGCTGGTTGCGGACCTCGTAGAGCTCCTTGCCGATGCTCGAGCTCTCGACCGCCTCCTCGTAGGCGGAGAGGTCGCTCGTGCCCCGCTTCAGCGCGGCGTAGATCGCCTCGCCGGCCAGGATGCCGGACTGGACGCAGTGGTGCACGCCCTTGAGGGAGAGCGTGTCCACCATGCCCGCCGAGTCGCCGACCAGCAGCGCGCCCGGCATCGTGAGCTTCGGCATCGACCAGTAGCCGCCGCCCGGCAGCGCCTTGGCGCCCCAGCCGACGCGCTCGCCGCCCTCGAGGATCTTGCGGACCATCGGGTGCGTCTTGAACGTCTGGAGCAGATCGTGCGCCGACGTGGTCGCGTCCTTGTAGTCCAGCTCGACGACGAACCCGATCGACACGAGGTCGTCGCCGGTCTTCGCGTCCTTCATCGGGTAGATCCAGGTGCCCCCGACGTGGCCCTTCTTCGTCGAGATCGACAGCGGCCACGGCCCCATCGTGTGGATCAGGCGGTCCAGCGGCTTGGGGACCTTCCAGATCTCCTTGACCCCGAGCTCCCAGACCTGCGGCTCGCGGCCGTCGGCGAGGTCGAACTCCTGGATCGCCGCCCCGGTGAGATGGCCCCAGCAGCCCTCGGCGAGCACCGTGTGCTGCGCCGTGACGTCGGTGCCGGGCTCGAAGTTGCCCAGCGGCTCGCCGTCCCGGCCCCGGCCCTTGTCGCCCGTCCGCACGCCGCGCACGACGCCGTCGGCGACGAGGAGCTGGTTCGCGGTCGTCTCCGTGAGGATGTACGCGCCGCCCTCCTCGGCCAGCCGCTGCTGGAAGCGCGCCAGCGCGGACACCGAGATGACCTCGTTGCCGTGGTTCTTGAACGGCGGCGGCGTCGGGATCCGCAGCGACCTCTTCGCGGTGGGCGTCAGGTAGACGGCCTCCTTCGTGACCTCGCCGAAGGCCCAGCCCTCCTCCCGCCACTGCTCCCGGGTGTAGTCCGGGTAGAGCTGCTCGAGCGGCCCCGGGCGCACGACCGCGCCCGAGAGGTTGTGGCCGCCGCAGGTCTTCGCCTTCTCGATGACGGCGACGGGCACCTCGCCGAGGCGCTCCATCGTCTCCGGGTCGTCGGCCAGGAGCTGCAGCAGCCGGTTGGCGGTGGCCAGCCCGGCGGTCCCGCCGCCGACGATCGCCACGCCGACGTCGATCCGCTCGTCCTCCGCGTCGAGCTCGCGCTTGACGAACTCCTTGCGCGCGTCCACCGGGGGCGGGTACGCCCCCGGTGCGACCGCGCCGTTGCGGCCGGCCACGCGCGTCAGCTCCCCTTGCGGGCCTTTACGGCCTCGATGAGCTTGGGGACGATCTTGTTGAGGTCGCCGACGATCCCGAGGTCGGAGAACTCGAAGATCGGGGCGTTGGCGTCCTTGTTGATCGCCACGATGTTCTCCGAGGACTGCATCCCGACCTTGTGCTGGATCGCGCCGGAGATGCCCGCCGCCAGGTACAGCTTCGGCGCGACGGTCTTGCCCGTCTGGCCGATCTGCGCCGCGTACGGGTACCAGCCGGCGTCGACGACCGCGCGGGTGGCGGCGACGGCCGAGTTGCCTCCGAACGCGGCCGCGAGCTCCTCGAGCGTGTCGAACCCCTCCGCCTTGCCGAGCCCGCGGCCGCCGGCCACGAGGACGTCGGCGCCCTCGATGTCCACGTCGGCGCCGCGCTGCTCGCCGCGGGTGACCATCTTGGCCTTGGTCGACCAGGGCGAGAGCTCCACCGCGACCGTCTCGACCGGGGCGCTGGCGCCGCTCGACGCGGGCACCTCGAACGCGTTGAGGCGGCCGATGATGATGCCCTTGTCCTTGTAGCGAGACTCGGAGATCGCGGAGTCGCCCAGGATCGGGCGCTCGGCGACGAGCTTGCCGCCGTCGACCAGGACGTTCGTGACCTCCATCGTCACGCCGGCGCCGAGGCGCGCGGCGAGGCCGGCGCCGATCTCGAAGCCGAGCAGGCCGCCGCCGAAGATGGCGTAGTCGTGGCCGTTGTCGGTCATGACCTTCGCCATGGCGTCGACGACCGGCTGCGAGAGGCCCTCGGGCGCCTCGACCTTGAACACCTTGGCGGCCCCGTAGCCGCCGAGCTGCGCGGCGAGGTCGTCGGAGACGCCCTCCCCCACGACGATGGCGTGAGCCTCGGTGCCGAGCTGGCCCGCGAGCTTGGCGGCCTCGGCGACCGCGCCGAGCGAGTTCTTGTTGAACGCGCCCTCGTACTGGAGGGCGTAGACGAGGATCCCCGCCATCTAGATCAGCTTCCTCTCGTCGAGCCAGGCGATGATCTTCTCGACCGTCTCGCCGGTGTCTTCGTCCTCGATGATCGTGCCGGCCGACTTCGCCGGCGGCGCCTTGAAGCCGCCGCAGTCGACCTGCGAGCCGGCGGCGCCGACACGCGCGGCGTCGATGCCCACGTCGCCCGCGACGACCGCGTCGAGCGGCTTCTTCTTCGCGCCCATGATCGCCTTCAGCGAGGGGTAGCGCGGCTCGTTGATCGCGTCGCCCACCGAGATGACGGCGGGCAGCTCGACCTGGACGGTGTCGTAGCCGTACTCGGCCTGGCGCTCGCAGCGGAGGCCGCCCTCGGCGACGTCCATCTTGATGACCTGGGTCAGCGACGGCATCTGCAGGTGGTCGGCGACGACGGCGCCGATCGTGTAGCACTCGCCGTCGTCGGACTGCTGCCCGAGGAGGACGAGGTCGGGGCTCTCGCGCTGGAGCGTCTGCGCGAGGGCGTAGCCGGTGGCGGCGACGTCTGAGCCCGCC
>JANJUA010000253.1 GCA_024710825.1 Solirubrobacteraceae bacterium | reverse complement strand
GGCGCCCGCGCGCCACGCCGCACCCGCGCCACGGTCACGTGCGGTAGGTACGGCCGATCCGCGGGAGCCAGCCCCGCGGACCGCTCGAGCGCCTCGGAGACGTCCGCCTGGAGCGCCCGCAGCGCGCCCGACGGGTCCTCCACGCCCACGGCGAGCGCCCGCGGGCGCCGGACGGGCAGCCACAGCGGCGCCGCGGACGCCGACAGCTCGCCGACCGGCCGCGCCAGCGGCTCCAGCAGCCCCGCGAGCCCACCGTCGGACGGCCGCTCCCCCAGGAACGCCAGCGTCAGGTGCAGCGCCGAGGGCGCCACCGGCCGCAGCGCGTCGTGGCGCGGCGTCCACGCCGCGAGCCGCTCGACCACGCCGGCCGGCAGCTCGGCGGCGACGAAGAGCCTCACTGCCCGTCGCCGAGCGGCGCGCCCTCGGTCGCCGCCGGGCCGGAGGCGCCGCGCGTCTCGCCGGCCGCCTCCGCGGAGGGTGGCGCCCCCTCGCCCGCTCCCGAGCCCGCGGCTCCCGAATCGCTCTCCCCCAGCAGGATCCGCCGCAGCAGGTGCATCGCCACGGTCGTCGAGCGGTCGCGCACGTCCGCGCGCCCGCCGGGCAGCAGCACCCGCCGGGTGAGTCGCGCCCCGTCGGAGCGCGAGACCGACAGCCACACCGTCCCCACGGGCTTGGACTCGGTGCCCCCTCCCGGCCCGGCGATCCCCGTGATCCCCACGCCGATCGACGCCCCGAGCGCCGCCCGCGCGCCGTCGGCCATCGCCTCGGCCACCTCCGCCGACACCGCCCCGAACGACTCGATCAGCCCCGGGTCCACCCCGGCCAGCTCGGTCTTCGCCTCGTTGGCGTACGTCACGAGACCGCCCGGGAAGTACGCCGAGGCTCCGTCGAGCTCCGTGATCCGCGCGCTCAGCAGCCCGCCCGTGCACGACTCGGCGCACGCCACGGCATCGCCCGAGGCGCGCAGCAGATCCGCCACCTGCTGGTCCACCGAGCGCCCGTCGTCGGAGAACAGCGTGTCCGGGTGACGGCTGCGCACGACGCCCTCGAACGCCGCGTACGCGGCGTCGGCGCCCGGCTCCCAGCGCGTGACGATCTCGATCTCGCCGCGCCGCAGGCAGGTCGTGATCTCCAGGGGCTCGAGGTCGACCCCCTCCAGACGCGCCGCTCGCAGCGTCGCGGCGATCTCGGACTCCGGGATCCCGTACAGCCGCAGCATCCGGGAGCGGTAGTCGACCGCGCCCGCCACGGCGGCCCGGAACGCCGCGGACGACGCCGCCGCGCTCCACATCTCCCGAAGCTCGCGCGGAGGCCCGGGCAGCACCACGATCAACGGCCCGGACGCGCCGCCGCTGGGCGGCACCAGCAGCCCGGGCGCCGTCCCGACGGGGGCGAGGATCTCGGCGCCCCGCGGCACCAGCGCCTGCTTGCGGTTGGCCTCGCGCAGCGCCGCCTCCTCCAGCTCGGGCCAGCGCGACCGCAGCCGCGAGAGGATCTCCCAGATCCGCTCCTCCGTGGGCTCGTCGAGCACGAGCTCGCGCCCCTGGAAGCGCCCGACGATCTCCGCCGTGCGGTCGTCCTCGGTCGGCCCCAGCCCGCCGGTCGTGACGATCAGCGCCATGCCCTCCTCGACGAGGAACCGCAGCGCCGCGAGCATGTCCTCCTCGCGGTCGCCGACGACGATCGTGTGCGCGTGGTCCACGCCCAGCTCGCCGAGCCGCTCCGACACCCACGGCCCGTTGCGGTCGATCACCCGTCCGGTCAGGACCTCGGTCCCGGTGACGACGACACCGGCCCGGACGCTCATTGCCCGCAGGTGGGTCGCCGCTCCTCGGGCAGCGCCTCGCGGCCCTCGGGCGTGATCGCGTAGCCGATCGGGTCCGACGACTCCGGCACGTCGAAAGCCTTGCCGTCCACGTGCAGGATCACGGACCCGTTGCCCAGCGTCATCGTGAAGCGCTTTGCGCGGAACGTCTCGGTGGGCGAGCCGGGCTGGAGCACCTGCTTGTCGATCAGCCGCCGCGACCCGTTGGCGACCAGGCAGACGTAGACCGGCGCCTCGGGCTCGATCCGCAGGCGCACGCGCTTCGGCGCCGGCTTCCGCTTGGAGCCCGCGCTCGCCTTGCCGTCCTCGCGCTCGCCGTCGGCCGCGGGCGCGGCCGGCTGCTCCGTCGTAGCGGTCGCCGCGCGCTGCCCGCCGTCGTCGTCACCGCCGCCGCGGCCGAGGAAGTACAGCGCGGCGACGAGCACGACGAGCGCGAGGCCGACGAACCACAGCCTCCCGACCCGCGGGGCGGACGGGCGATCCCGCCGCCCCGGCGGCACGATCGGCTGGAGCTCCACGTCGCTGAGCCGCTCGTGGCCGAGCTTGTACTCCTCGACGATCCGCCTGCCGTCGAGGTGCAGCGCGTCCGCGTACGTGCGCAGGAAGCTCTTGACGTAGGTGGGACCCGGCAGCAGGTCCCACTCCTCGTTCTCGAGCGCACGGAGGTACTTGGCCCGGATCTTCGTCTGGGCCTCGATCTCGGAGATGTCGATCCGGGCGCGCATACGCGCCTCCCGGAGCGTGGCGCCGATCTCGGGCATGGCGCCGCAGGCTACTCGTCGCCCGGCACGTGCACCGGGTCGGCGGACGACGGTTCGGGATCGCGCAGCGCGGCGATGAAGCGCTCGGCGTCGGCGGGGCCGACGAGGACCTGCCGCGGCTTGGAGCCCTCGTAGCCGGAGATGACGTTGCGCCGCTCGAGCATGTCGATGAGACGGCCGGCACGCGTGTAGCCGAGACGCAGCCGCCGCTGAAGCATCGACGTCGAAGCGGTCCCCATCTCGGCGACGAGCCGGATCGCGTCCTCGAGCAGCGGATCCTCGTCCGGGTCGAAGTCGTCGGGCCCCTCGGCGGCGGGCGCCTCGTCCTCGTCGGCGACGTCCTCGAGCAGGTCCTCGCGGATCTCCGGCTCGCCCTGCTGGCGCCAGAACGACGTGATCGTCTCGATCTGGGGCTCGTCGATGTAGGCCCCCTGGATGCGCTGGAGCCGCGACGAGCCGACGGGCGAGAACAGCATGTCGCCCTTGCCGAGCAGCGACTCGGCCCCGTTCTGGTCGAGGATCACGCGCGAGTCGGTCTGCGAGGAGACGGCGAAGGCGATGCGGGACGGCACGTTGGCCTTGATCATGCCCGTGATCACGTCCACGCGCGGCGATTGCGTCGCCAGCACGAGGTGGATGCCGACGGCGCGCGCCTTCTGCGCTAGGCGGATGATCGAGTCCTCGACGTCGGCGGGCGCGACCATCATCAGGTCGGCGAGCTCGTCGATCACGCAGAGGATGTAGGGCAGCGCGGTCTCGCCGCGCTCCTCGAGCCGGCGGTTGAGCTCCGGCAGCGAGCGCGTCTTGGCCAGCGACATCGTCGAGTAGCGGTCCTCCATCTCCTTGACGAGGTTCTGCAGCGCGTTGGCCGCGACGCGCGGGTGGGTGATGACGGGCGTCAGGAGGTGCGGGATGCCCTCGTAGTGGTTGAGCTCGACCTGCTTGGGGTCGACGAGCACGAGCCGCACCTCGTGCGGGTCGGCGTGCAGCAGGATGCTCGACAGCATCGCGTTGACGCAGGCGGACTTGCCGGCGCCGGTGGTGCCGGCGACGAGCATGTGCGGCATCTTCGCGAGGTCGGCGCCGATCGCGCGGCCCGCGACGTCCTTGCCGAGCCAGACGGTCAGCGGCGACCAGTCCTCGGGGATGTCGCCGAGGACGTCGCCGAGCTGGACGATCCTGCGGCGCTCGTTGGGCACCTCGACGCCCACCGCCGTCTTGCCGGGGATCGGGGCGAGGATGCGGATGTCGATGGCGGCGAGCGCGTAGGCGAGGTCGTCCTTGAGGTTGGCGACCTTGCTCATCTTCACGCCGGGCGCGAGGCGCACCTCGTAGCGGGTGATGTGCGGGCCGGCGACGGTCCCGACCACCTTGGCCTCGATGCCGAAGTGGCTGAGCGCCTCCAGCAGGGCCTGGGCGGTCTTCGCCTGCCCGGCGGTGTCGGGGCGCGCCTGCTCCGCGGTCGAGCGCGAGAGCACCCGGGGGCTCGGGCGCTTCCAGACGAAGTCGGGGCTCTCGGTCACGGAGGAGCGGTAGCGGCCCTGCGGCGTGAGGTCCTCGGGGTCGACGGCGAGGATCTCCTCGGGCTCCTCCTCGATCTCGACCTCCGCGTCGTGCTCCGGCTCGGGCTCGTCGTAGGCGATCGGCTCCGGCTCGGGCTCGGGGAGCTCGAGCTCCGGCTCCGGCTCCGGCTCGGGCTCGTCGAAGAACGGCTCGTCGGCGAACGTGCGCTGCACCACCGGCTCGACGTCCTCGGGCTCCGGCACCACCAGGCGCTTCGGCCGGGCGCGCGGCTTCGGCGCGGGCGGGCGCACCGCCTTGAGCGAGCGCGTCGTGTCGGCGACGTGCGTGCCGGTCGCCTTGACGATCCCCGCCAGCGACGCGCCCGTCACGAGCAGCATCCCCGCGAGCAGCAGGAACAGGCCGACGATGTGGCTGCCGACCGTCCCGAGGAGGGTGCTGGTCGCCCAGTAGAGCCCTTCGCCCACGACCCCGCCGCGCGACTGGAGCCAGTCGGCGTCCCACACCACCGCCGAGCCGCCGGGGCCGAGGCCGAGCGTGCCCGCGGCGAACATGAGCGTGAGCGCGGCGAGCAGGCACAGCGCGCCCGAGCGGAACGGGCGCACCGCGGGCAGCACCGGCCGCAGTATGAGGATGGCGCCGGCGGCGAACGCCGCGATCGGCGCGACGTAGCGGACGGCGCCGACGAGCAGGCCGAGGCCTTCCACCAGCCCCTCCCCAGCCTTGCCGCCCTGCCAGTCCCCGTACAGCAGGAACGCGAGGAAGATCGCCAGGGCGACGAGGCCCAGACCGAGCAGGTCGAGCTGGCGCTGCTCGAGCAGGGGCTTGCGCGCGGGCGAGCGCCGGGCACGCGCGCGGGGCTTCGGCTTCTTCTTGGCGGCCATCAGGGCGGACACTTCGACGCGCCGGTTGATTGCCCTTTAGGAACCGACGTACCATCGGCCCATGGTCGAAGGCCGCTCACCCCGCGTGCTCGTCGTCGAGGACGACGAGGACATCGCGCTCGCCCTCCAGCGCTCCCTGCGCCTCGAGGGCTACGACGTCCGCATCTCCCGTGACGGAGAGGTCGCGCTGGAGGACTTCCGCCAGTTCCTCCCGGACCTCGTGCTGCTCGATCTCGGGCTGCCGAAGGTCGACGGCATAGAGGTCGCGCAGCGCATGCGCGGCGACGGCGACGTGCCGATCCTCATGCTCACGGCGCGCGACGCGGTGGACGCGCGCGTGGAGGGCCTCGACTCGGGGGCCGACGACTACCTCGTCAAGCCGTTCGAGCGCCAGGAGCTGCTCGCGCGGATGCGCGCTCTGCTGCGCCGACGCCCGCCGCGCGGCGAGGCGAACCTGGCGGTCGGCGACCTGCTGCTGAACCCGGACACGCACGAGGTCCGCCGCGAGGGGCGCGACATCGAGCTCACCCAGCGCGAGTTCGAGCTGCTCGAGTTCCTCATGCGCAACGAGCGCATCGTCGTCTCGCGCCAGCGCCTGCTCGACGAGGTCTGGGGCTACGACCCCTTCTCGACGACGAACACCATCGAGGTGTTCGTCTCCAACCTGCGCCGCAAGCTGGAGGCGGGCGGCGAGCCGCGGCTCCTGCACACCATTCGCGGCGCGGGGTACGTCCTGCGTGCTTGAGCGGATCCCGATCCGCTGGCGCCTGGCGGGGACCACGGCGATTTTGACGTTCGCGATCCTGTGCACCTTCGCGGTCGTCGTCGGGGAGCTGACGCAGAGCCGGATCCGCTCGGACTTCCAGAGCGACGTCAAGGCGGGCGCGGACGACCTGCGCGACCGCATCTCGATCAAGATCGAGGACGGCCGGCTGATCCGGCCCACGCAACAGACGCTCGACATCTACGCGGGCTCCGACCACGCCGTCATCCGGCTGCTCACGCTCGACGGCAAGGTCATCCTCACGACCAGCAACGCGCCGCAGCTCGACGCCCCGGCGGAGCGCACGCAGACGATCGACGGCTATCGCGTGGAGACGCGACCGGTGCCGCTGAACTTCGGCTCGGTGCTCGTGCAGTACGCCCGCCCGGTCTCCGATCTCGAGTCGCTGCTGGAGCGCGTGCGGCTGTTTCTGCTCTTCGGCGTCCTCGGCGGGACCGCGCTGGCGCTGCTCACCGGGCTGGCGATCGCGCAGCGCGCGATGAAGCCGATCGCGTCGCTGACGGCCCGGGCCGAGGAGATCCGCCGCACGCGCGACGCGGCGCGCAGCGTCCCGGTGCCGCAGGCCGACGACGAGGTCGCCGAGCTGGCGCGCACGCTGGATCGGATGCTGCGCGCGCTCGACGCCGCGCAGCACGAGACGGAGGCGATGCTGACGCGCCAGCGGGAGTTCGTCGCCGACGCCTCCCACGAGCTGCGCACCCCGCTGACGAGCGTGCTGGCGAACCTCGAGCTGCTGGCGGACACGCTCGACGGCGAGCAGGGCGAGGCGGCGCAGTCGGCGCTGCGCTCGTCGCGGCGGATGCGGCGGCTCGTCGCCGACCTGCTGCTCCTCGCGCGCGCGGACGTGGGGCGCCAGGCGGTCCGCAAGCCGTTCGACCTGGGCGGCGTGGCCGTCGAGGCGGCGGCGGAGCTCGAGCCGGTGGCGGGCGAGCACCGGCTGCACGTCGAGGTCGAGGAGGTGACGATGCTCGGGGTGCGCGACGACCTGCACCGGGTGGCGCTCAACCTCATGGACAACGCCTTGAAGCACACGCCTGCGGGCACGCACGTGCGCGCGACGGTGCGGCGCGTGGGCGAGGACGCCGTGCTCGAGGTCGTCGACGACGGGCCCGGCATCGGGCCGGGCGACCGCGAGCGCGTCTTCGAGCGGTTCGTGCGCGGCGGCGGCGAGAGCGCGGGCTCGTCCGGGCTGGGCCTGGCTATCGTGCGCGCGGTCGCGGAGGGGCACGGCGGGACCGTCGAGCTGACCGACGCGGGCGGTCCGCCGGAGGCTCCCGGGACGCGCTTCACCGTCCGCCTGCCCGCTCCGCACGCGGCGGAGCTGAGCGCCGAGCCGGCGCCGGAGGTCCCCGTCGAGCGGTGAGCCGCGGGTTTTCCGAGTGCGTTGGTAGGATTAGCGACGTGATCTTCACGACCAAGGCTGAATACGGCGTGCGGCTGCTCGTGGAGCTGGGCCGGCACGGGGTCGGCCAGCCCGTGCCGCTCAAGGCGCTGGCGGAGGGAGAGAGCCTTCCGCTCGGCTACCTTGAGCATGTCGTGGCCCTCCTGCGCAAGGCGGAGCTCGTCGAGAGCACCCGCGGAGCGCGCGGCGGCTACCGGCTCGCCCGGGAGCCCGCCACGATCACCATGGACGAGGTCGTCCTCGCCCTGGAAGGCTCGATCGCGCCGATGGACTGCTTCGTCGGAGAGGCCGAGAGCCGCATCTCCTGCTCGCACCTCGACGACCACGGCTCGGGCTGCGCGACGAAGTACCTCTGGACGAAGGTCCAGGCGTCCGTCGTCTCGTCGCTGCGAACCACCACGCTCGCCGACCTCGTGCTGTTCTCCGCGCCCCGCGACAGCGGGCGCATCCAGCGCGAGCTGACCCCCTCGCTCACGAACTAGGAACCGGATGGCGCATCTCCAGATAAAGAACCTCCACGTCTCGGCCGGGGACAAGCAGATCCTCAAGGGCCTCGACATCGACGTCCACTCCGACGAGGTCCACGCCCTCATGGGGCCGAACGGCTCGGGGAAGTCGACGCTCGCCAACGCGATCATGGGTCACCCCGGCCTCGAGGTGACCGAGGGCGAGATCCTCTTCGACGGTCAGGACATCACCGAGGCCGACCCCGACGAGCGCGCGCGGCTGGGCCTCTTCATGGCCTTCCAGTATCCGATCGCGATCCCCGGGGTCACGATCACGAAGTACCTCCGGATGGTCATGAACGCGCACCGCGAGGCGCGCGGCGAGGAGGACATCTCGCTCAAGGAGTTCCGCAAGGTCGTCCAGGCGGCGATGGATCTGACGAACGTCCCCAGGGAGTTCGCCTCCAGGTACCTGAACGAGGGCTTCTCGGGCGGCGAGAAGAAGCGCCTGGAGATCCTCCAGCTCACGCTCCAGCAGCCGCGGATCGCCGTCCTCGACGAGACCGACTCGGGCCTCGACATCGACGCGCTGAACACCGTCGCCGAAGGCGTCAACACCGTCGCCAAGGGCAGCGGCATGGGCACGCTCATCATCACGCACTACCAGCGCATCCTCCACCTGGTGCAGCCGGAGCGCGTCTCGATCATGTTCGAGGGCCGGATCGTCAAGGAGGGCGGCACCGAGCTCGTCGAGCAGCTCGAGGCGAAGGGCTACGGCTGGATCCGTGACGAGGTCGCCGCGAGCGCCTGACATGGCGACGACCGCCGGCAGCCTCGACGTCCGCGCGCAGTTCCCGGTGCTGAGCCGGGAGGGTCTCGTGTACCTCGACTCCGCCGCCACGGCGCAGAAGCCCGTGGCGGTGATCGAGGCGATGGACGACTTCCTGCGCCACCACAACGCGTCCGTGCATCGCGGCGTCTACCCGCTCGCGGCCGAGTCCACGGACCGCTTCGAGGGCGCTCGCCGCGACGCCGCGGCCTGGCTGAACGCGCCCGCGCGCGGCACGGTGTTCACGAAGAACGCGACCGAGGCGATCAACCTCGTCGCCTACGCGTGGGGCCTGGACAACGTGCTGGCCGGCGACAGGATCCTCGTCACCCAGATGGAGCACCACTCCAACGTGGTCTCCTGGCAGCTCCTGGCTCGACGGGTCGGCGCCTTCATCGACTACGTCCCCGTGACCGACGACGGCCGCGTGGACCTCGACGCGTACGACGCGCTGCTGGAGCGGGGGCCGAAGGTCGTAGGCGTCGTGCACGTCTCCAACGTGCTCGGCACGATCAACCCGGTCGCCGAGATGGTCGCCCGGGCCCGGGCGGCCGGCGCGGTGACCGTGGTCGACGGCGCCCAGGCGGTGCCGCAGATCCCGGTGGACGTCGGCGCGATCGACGCCGACTTCTACGTATGGACGGCGCACAAGCTCTACGGCCCCACGGGCCTCGGCGTCCTGCACGGGCGCCCCGAGCTCCTCGAGGCGATGTCGCCGTTCGTCGGCGGCGGGCACATGATCTCCCGCGTCGGCGATCAGGAGTCCACCTACGCCGAGATCCCCGCCAAGTTCGAGGCCGGCACCTCGCCGATCGTCGAGGCGGTCGGCATGGGCGCCGCCGTCGCCTGGATCGACGCGCTCGGCATCGAGAACGTGCGCGCGCACGAGCTCGACCTCACCGCCTACGCGCTCGACCGGCTAGAGGGCCTCCCCGGTCTGAAGCTGCACGGGCCGCGCGAACCCGAGGCCCGAGGCGCCGTGATCTCCTTCGAGGTCGACTACGCGCATCCGCACGACGTGGCGGAGATCGCCGGCCGCCGCGGGGTCTGCCTGCGCGCCGGGCACCACTGCGCCCAGCCGCTCATGGAGCGCCTCGGGGTCGGGGCGACCACGCGCGCGAGCTTCGCCGCCCACAACGACCGCTCCGACGTCGACGCGCTCGTCGAGGCCCTCGGCGCCGTGCGGGAGGTGTTCGCCTGATGGACGAGCTGTACCGGGAGCAGATCCTCGAGCACTACAAGCGGCCGCACAACTGGGGCGAGATGGAGGACCCGGACCTCGAGTTCGAGGACTACAACCCCCTGTGCGGCGACGAGCTCAAGGTCATGCTGCGCGTCGGCGACGACGGCCGTGTCGCGGAGATCCGCTTCGCCGGCCACGGCTGCGCGATCAGCCAGGCGTCGGCGTCGCTGACGTCCGACGAGGTGATCGGCATGCACGTCGACGAGCTGACCAAGCTCGACCGCAGCTTCGTCCTCGACCTGCTCGGGATCGACATCTCGGCGACGCGGATGAAGTGCGCCCTACTCTCGCTCAAGGTCCTCAAGAGCGCCGGTCTCGGCGGCTCCGTGGACTGGGAGCCGGAGACCCCTGCATCCGAAGCCGAGGCCAAGACGGAATGACCGAGATCATCGACATCTGCCCGCTCGAGGAGATCCCGCCCGGCGGTCGCCGGATCGTGGAGTGGGAGGACCTCGAGATCGGCATATTCAACTGCGACGGCGAGCTGTTCGCCATCGAGGACCGCTGCTCCCACGACGACGGGCCCCTCGCCGAGGGCGAGCTGGACACCGCGAAGTGCACCGTCGAGTGCCCGCGCCACGGCTCGGTCTTCGATCTGCGCACCGGGCAACCGCTGACGCTGCCCGCGTACGTGCCCGTAGACATCTTCCCCGTCCTCGTCGAGGACGGCCTGATCAAGCTGGAGGTCGACTAGAACATGGCCACCCCCGAAGTGATCGCCGAGCAGGAGGCCCTCGCGGGCATCAACTCCGACTACACGGAGCGCTACGGCTTCCACGACGCCGAGAACTACCTGTACAAGGCCCCCAAGGGCCTCACCCGTGAGCTCGTCGAGAAGATCTCGGAGTTCAAGAGCGAGCCCGAGTGGATGCGCGAGTTCCGCCTGAAGGCGCTCGAATACTTCCTCGCCCGGCCCATGCCGACGTGGGGCTCGCCGATGCTCGCCGAGGTCGACTTCGACGACATCCACTACTTCGTCCGTGCCTCGGAGCGCGCCGAGCGCTCCTGGGACGACGTGCCCGAGGACGTCAAGAACACCTTCGACCGCCTGGGCATCCCGGAGGCGGAGCGCAAGTTCCTCTCCGGCGTCGGCGCGCAGTACGAGTCCGAGGTCGTCTACCACCAGATCAACGAGGACCTCGCCAAGCAGGGCGTCGTGTTCATGGACATGGACACCGGCCTGCGCGAGCACGAGGATCTCGTGCGCGAGCACTTCGCGACGATCATCCCGGCCAACGACAACAAGCTCGCGGCGCTCAACAGCGCCGTGTGGTCGGGCGGCTCGTTCGTCTACGTGCCGCCGGGCGTCGAGGTCGAGATGCCGCTGCAGGCCTACTTCCGCATCAACACGGAGAACATGGGCCAGTTCGAGCGGACGCTCATCATCGCCGACGAGGGCAGCTACGTGCACTACGTCGAGGGCTGCACGGCGCCGACGTACTCGTCGTCGTCGCTGCACTCCGCCGTGGTGGAGCTGATCGCCAGGCCGGGCGCGCGGATCCGCTACACGACCGTGCAGAACTGGTCCAACAACGTGTTCAACCTCGTCACGAAGCGCGCGGTGGCCGAGCGCGACGCGACCGTCGAGTGGGTCGACTGCAACCTCGGCTCGAAGCTCACGATGAAGTACCCGTCCGTCTACCTCACGGGCGAGCGGGCGCACGGCGAGATCCTGTCGATCGCGTTCGCCGGCACCGGCCAGCACCAGGACGCGGGCGGCAAGATCATCCACGCCGCGCCGCACACCACGAGCAACATCTTCGCCAAGTCGATCTCCAAGGACGGCGGGCGGTCCTCCTACCGCGGTCTGCTCGAGGTGGCCAAGGGCGCCCACGGCGCGAAGTCGAAGGTCGTCTGCGACGCGCTGCTGCTCGACGAGGACTCGCGCTCGGACACCTATCCGACGATCCGCATCGGCGAGGACGACGTCGACGTGGGCCACGAGGCGACGGTCTCGAAGGTCGGCGAGGAGCAGCTCTTCTACCTGCAGTCCCACGGGCTGCCCGAGGAGGAGGCGTCCAAGCTGATCGTCAACGGCTTCATCGAGCCGATCGTCAAGGAGCTGCCGATGGAGTACGCGGTGGAGATGAACCGGCTCATCGAGCTGCAGATGGAGGGCTCGATCGGATGACGGAACTCGCGACGGACTTCCTGGCCGCCCGCCGGGCGCGAGCGCGGGACTCCCTCGACTCGATCGAGATGCCCGCGTTCCGCGGCGTCACGGGGTGGGAGTTCACGCCGATCGACAAGCTCGGCGACCTCGACGCGTTCCCGCCCGCACCGGGCGCCGAGCCCGACTCGCAGCCGGAGGCGCCCGAGGGCGTGGTGGTGCTGCCGCTCGCCGAGGCGGCCGAGCAGCTCCCCGACGTGGTCGAGCGCCACCTCGGCTCGCTCGTCGAGGGCGACTCGCCGTTCAGCGCCCGCAACGACGCGCTGTGGACCGACGGCGCTCTCGTCTACGTGCCCCGCAACGTGCGCGTGGAGCACCCGATCCGGCTCTCGAACGTCCATGCGACGACGGGCAGCGCGCTGCACTGGCGCACGCTCGTGGTCGTCGACGAGGGCGCCGAGGCGGAGGTGTGGGACGAGCTGCGCTCAGCCGACGACGACACCGACGGGATCGTCAACGGCGTCGTCGAGCTGGTCGTCGGGCAGGCCGCGACGCTCCGCTACGTGGGCGTCCAGGACCTCAACGAGAAGACCTGGGTGTTCGGCGACGAGCGGGCGATGGTGCTGCGCGACGGCAACCTCGACTGGGTCACGCTCGGCTTCGGCGCCAAGCACGGCAAGGTGTTCCTCGAGACGGTGCTCGGCGAGCCCGGCGCGACGGCCCGGGTGACCGGCGGCTACGCGACGCACGGGCGTCAGCACCTCGACTTCGACACCCGGCAGGTCCACGCGGCCGCGAACTGCGTCTCCGACCTCGCGTACCGTGGGATCCTCGGCGGCCGGTCGAGCGCCGTGTGGCGCGGGATGATCGAGGTCCAGGAGGGCGCCCAGCGGACGGACGCCTTCCAGGAGTGCCGCAACCTGCTGCTGACCAAGAAGGCGCACGCGGACGCGATCCCCGGCCTGGAGATCCTCGCCGACGACGTGCGCTGCACGCACGCGGCGGCGATCGCGCAGATCGACCCGGACCAGGTCTTCTACCTGCGCTCCCGCGGGCTGCGCGACGAGCAGGCCAGGCGGCTCGTCATCGAGGGGTTCCTCGGGGCGCTGCTGGAGCGCTTCGCCGAGGGCGAGCTGCGCGACGCGGTCGCGGAGTCGCTCGACGCCCGCCTCGAGAAGGTCCTGGGCTAGCTTCCGGGCACGCTCGCCGGCCGCCGGCGCCTCAGCCGGCGGGCGGCGCGCAGCCGGGCCCAGACCGGGCCGGTGGCGAGCCGCCTGACGAGCTCGCGCAGCGCCTCCTCGCGCTGGTGGGACTCCTGGGCGGCGACGTGCAGCTCCTGCACGCGGGCGAGCAGGTCGTGGTGCTCGGCGCGGAGCCGGTCCAGCTCGTCGCGCTCCGCGCTCGACAGCTCGGGCCCCCACTCCCAGACGGGACGGCGGAGGTCACGGATGGCGATGTCGTGATCGGACGGCATGGTC
>JANJUA010000237.1 GCA_024710825.1 Solirubrobacteraceae bacterium | reverse complement strand
TCGGGATGTCGAGGCCGGTCTCCTCCTGGAGGTCGTCGAGCGCGGCGTTGAGGGCCTCGACGGGCTCGTAGCTGCCGTCGAACGTGGAGCCGAGGATCGAGACGGCCCCGATCGTGTTCTCGTCGCACAGGGCGACGGCCTCTTCGACGCCGAGATGGAAGCGCTCGCCGTCCATCGGGACGAACTTCGGCTCGACCTCGAAGAAGTTGCAGAACTTGTCCCAGCAGATCTGGGCGTTGATGCCGAGCACGAGGTTCGGCTTCTCGGCTGACTTGCCCTCGGCGCGGCGGCGCTGCTGCCAGCGGCGCTTAAGCGCGAGCGCGCCGAGCATGCAGGCTTCGCTGGAGCCGGTCGTCGAGCAGCCGACGCCGGTCTCAGTCGCGTGCCACAGGTCACCGAGCATCGAGACGCAGCGGCTCTTGAGCTCCGCGGTCTGCGGGTACTCGTCCTTGTCGATCATGTTCTTGTCGAACGCCTCGGCCATGAGCGCCGTGGCCTGCGGCTCCATCTCCGTCGTGACGAAGGTGGCGAGATTCAGCCTGGCGTTGCCGTCGAGCAGCAGCTCGTCGCGGATCACCTGGGCCGCGACGTCGGCGTCGATCGGCGTCTTAGGGAACTGCTTCTTCGGTGCGGAATGGCCGAGAGCGAGTTGCATGCTCGCGAGCTCCTCGGCGTTGATCGCCGCGGCGACGTCGCGGACGGACTTCCGGGCAGGATGGATCGGCATCGCGCCATCATCACCGCGGGACGGCCGCGCGCCATCGCCCTGTGTGGGTGAGACCTGCCGCGAGTCGCTGACGGGCCCGTTGAGATGACCGGCTCAGGAATCAGGAAGCGGTCGGCTCCTCCAACGCGAGACGCCGGATCAGCGGACCTCTCGCCGGGTCTCAGCGAAGCCATTGGTTTGCGGCCTGTCGCGGCTTATCCCTTTTTCGCGCGTGAAGGGACCCTCGTGGCCTCGCCGCCACTCGTTATGCCGTGACGCCGAACGCCCTGTGCACGACGTCACCCGCGCCTGGGATCGCGGCGTAGGGCTGCGGCGAATGGATGGCGCGCCGGCCGTCGTCAGCGGTGCCCTGCGCCTGTGCTCGGGTGGCGCCTTCACGCGCCGAGTGCATGGCCGACCTTGACGATGACGTAGCCGAGGCCCGCCGCCCCGAATGCGCGGCGCAGCCCGTTCGTGCCGTCCGCCAGCTCCTCCCACGCCCACGCCGCGAGGCCGGTGTAGAACGTGGCGCGCGCGTAGGCGTGCGCCGAGCCGTCCGTCAGCGCCGCGGCGAGCCACCCGCCCAGCGCGACGAGCAGCGGAGCGTTCGGGAACTGCGCGACCGGGTAGCTCGCCGGCCAGCCGCGCTGCCCGCGCCGCCAGAGGTCCCTCGGGGTCGGTGTGGTGCTCACCCGTGCGAAACCTAGCGGTCGCCTGCCGTGATCGCAGAGAATGGCGACGTGGAGCGGGGAGGCGTCGACGAGACCCGCGCGGAGACCGTCATGCGGCGGCTGCGCACGGTCCCTCCGCGCGTGCTGGGCTTCCTCTTGGTCACGGTGCTGCTGCCCATGCTGGTCGTCGTCGCCGTGGTGACCGACGCGCTGCGCCGGGTGGCGTTCGGCGTGCCGCCGACGGCCGTCCGGCTCGTCCTGTTCCTCTGGGTGTACCTCGCGGCCGAGGTCGCGGGCGTCGCCGCGCTGGCGGCGCTGTGGGTCGCGAGCCTCGGCGGTCGGCGCAGCGCGTGGCTGCGTGACATGACCTGGCGCGTCCAGCAGCTGTGGGCCGGCGCGTTGCTCGGCGCGGTGCGTGCGCTGTTCGGGCTGCGGCTCGAGGTCGCGGGTGGCGACGAGGTCGCGCCGGGGCCGGTGATCGTGCTGATCCGCCACGCGAGCATCGTCGACAACCTGCTGCCCGCAGAGCTCGTCGCTCGACCGCACGGGATCCACCTGCGCTACGTGCTCAAGCGCGAGCTGCTCGCCGATCCATGCCTCGACATCGCCGGGCGACGGCTGCCGAACTACTTCGTGCGCCGCGGGACGGGCGAGGCGCAGGAGCTCGAGCGGGTGCGGGAGCTCGGCCACGGCCTCGGACCCGACGACGGCGTGCTGATCTATCCCGAGGGGACCCGCTTCACGCCGGAGCGCCGGGCCCGCGCGATCACGCGCATCGCCGAGCGCGACGCGGACCTGGCCGCGCGGGCGGAGCGGGTGCAGCACTTGCTGCCGCCGCGCCTCGGCGGAGTCGGCGCGCTGCTCGACGGCGCACCGGCGGCTGACGTCGTGGTGATCGCCCACCACGGCTTCGACGGCCTGCGGCTGATCTCGGACATCTGGCGTGGCGGCCTCGTCGGGCTCGTGGTCCGGGTCCGCATCACGCGGGTGGCGCGGTGCGCGGTGCCCGAGGCGGATGCCGCCCGCGCGAAGTGGCTCTACGAGCTCTGGCAGGACGTCGACGACTGGCTCGACGAGCAGTTCACGAGCACCGTCGCGCGGGCCGCGGCATGAGCACCGCCGGCCTGCTCGCCGTCGAGGCCGCCGTCATCTGGGTGCTGGTCACCGGGCTGTGGGCCGTGAGCGTCGCCGTGCGCGACACCTCGATCGTCGACATCTTCTGGGGCAGCGGCTTCGTCGTCGCCGCATGTGTCGCCTTCGCGCTGGCGGACGGCAGCCGCGACCGCCGCCTTCTCCTGGCGCTGCTCGTGACGGCCTGGGGCCTGCGCCTGACCGTCTATCTCGCCCGGCGCAACCTCGGCAAGGGGGAGGACAGCCGCTACGCGGCGATGCGCCGCCGGCACGGCGACCGCTGGCCGCTGCGCAGCCTGGTCGTCGTGTTCTGGCTGCAGGGCGCCCTGATGTGGGTCGTCTCGCTTCCGGTCCCGGTCGCGATGACCGACCCCACGCCCGCGGGCCTCGTCGCGCTCGACTGGGTCGGCGGCGCACTCTGGGCGGTCGGGCTCGCGTTCGAGGCCGTCGGTGACGCGCAGCTCGCGCGCTTCAAGGCCGATCCGGGCAGTCGCGGCAAGGTCATGGACCGCGGGCTGTGGCGCTACACACGCCACCCGAACTACTTCGGCGACTTCTGCGTGTGGTGGGGGATCTGGCTCATCGCGCTGAGCACGGGCAGCGCCTGGTGGACGGCGGTGGGTCCGATCGTCATGTCCGTCCTGCTGATCCGGGTCAGCGGCGCGGCACTGCTGGAGCGATCGCTGATCCAGCGGCGCGAGGGCTACGCGGACTACGTCGCCCGCACCAGTGCCTTCTTCCCCCGGCCACCGCGCCACCACTGACGTTTGGGCCGCCACCGGGCAGGCCGACACCCCGAGCCCGACCGTGACGGTCCGTTTGCTCTGCCCGGACCTCTCGAGATGCCCGTAACTCGCCTCGTTGACGTCGCTGCCGCAGGCAAGACCCTGAGCGGGTGAGTGCTCACCCCCGCGGGGCCGGCGCCTCGTGATCCTCGTCGAGTGCCTTGCGCAGCGCGTCCATGAAGGGCATCGGGTGGATGTCGAAGAGCTCCGCCCCCGAGCTGTCGGTGACGGTGGTGGGCGTGGAAAGGCCCTCCACGAGCGGGCGGGCGACTCCCGCGTCGACCGGGGTGACGAGTCCGATCCAGAGCGAGGACAGCCACGGCGTGATGAGCGGCACCGGCACCCGGGGGCGCCGCCGCACGGCGAGGGCATCCGCCATCAGATCGAGCATCTCGCCGTAGGAGAGGACGTCGGGACCTGCGATCTGCACCTCGCGGCCAGCCGAGGCGGGGACGTCGGGCGCGGCGACCAGGTAGGCGATCACGTCGTCGATCGCGATCGCCTGCGTGGGCGTCTTGAGCCACGCGGGGCCGATCATCGCGGGAAGCCGCTGCACCAGGTAGCGCAGCGTGCGGTAGGACTCGCTTCCCGCTCCGACGATCATCCCGGCCCGGAAGTAGGTCAGTGGGGGCCCCAGCGCGGAGAGGATCTCCGCGGTCCGGTGGCGGCTGCGCAGGTGCGCCGACGCCGGACGGTCGCCCAGCCCGCCCAGGTAGACGTTCCGTGCGATTCCCTCCCGCTTAGCCATCTCGGCGAAGTTCCGCGCACTGCGCCGCTCGCGTTCCTCGAACCCGCCCCGGGTGGCTCCGCGCCCCATCGCGTGAATCAGGTAGTAGGCGATCTCGACGCCTTCTCCGGCGCCGCGCAGCGCGTCGGCGTCGAGCACGTCGGCCTCGTGGAGCTCGAAGCCGCGGTCGGCGAGCGCCTGTGCTCGCGACCGGTCGCGCACGAGACAGCGCACGGTCCAGCCGCGATCGGCGAGCGCAGCGGCCAGTCGCCCGCCCACGAACCCGGTGGCGCCGGTCACGAGCGCGCGCCGCGGCAAGCTAGGGTCCTCTCGACTCCGGGGCGCCCACCGACGCATTATGCAGGCCCCCGGCTGGGCGTCGCTGCCGTAGGTCGTCCCGAGACGGCGCGCTCGATCTGGCCGCGCCGTCAGGCGTCGTCGCTCGAGCGCTCGAGCGACGCGGTGAGCCGCGTCGCCTTCTCGTCGCCGAAGCCGCCGTGTTCGCGGGCGAGGATGCGGCCCGAGCGGTCGACGAGCAGGACGCCGATCGTGTCGGTGCCGGGCAGTCCGAGCTCGCGCACGGTCTTGCCGACGTCGGTGTAGACCGTGATCGTCCGGGCGCGGGCCGCGGCGGGGGCGCCGCCGCGCGCCCAGCCCCCGGCGGAGTACCACCGGGCGGGGGCGTGGGCGGGCCGG
>JANJUA010000215.1 GCA_024710825.1 Solirubrobacteraceae bacterium | reverse complement strand
CGAGCACGACGTCCTCGGTCGCCGCCACCGCGTCGGCCGCGGTGAAGACGATCCGGCCCTTCGCCGCCCCCGGCGAGGCCGCGACGCCCCGCGCCAGCACCGCGTACTCGGTGCTCGGGTCGAACGTCGGGTGCAGCAGCGCGTCGAGCGTCTCGGGGTCGATCGTGGAGATCGCCGCGCCGCGGTCGAGCAGCCCTTCGCTCACCGCGTCGACGGCGAAGCGCACGGCCGCCTGCGCGGGGCGCTTGGCGTTGCGCGTCTGCAGGAGGTAGAGGCGCCCCTCCTCGACGGTGAACTCGGTGTCCTGCATGTCGCCGTAGTGGCGCTCCAGCGTGCGCAGGATCTCCATGAGCTGAGCGTGGACGTCGGGCAGCCAGTCACGCAGCTCGGCGATGTCGCGGGTGTTGCGCACGCCCGAGACGACGTCCTCGCCCTGCGCGTTGGACAGGAAGTCGCCGGACGGCTCCGGGGCGCCGGTCACCTCGTCGCGCGAGAACGCGACGCCCGAGCCCGACGTCTCGCCCTTGTTGCCGAAGACCATCTGCTGGACGTTGACCGCCGTGCCCCAGTCGTCGGGGATGTGGTTGATGCGCCGGTAGGCGACCGCCCGCTCGCCGTTCCAGGAGTCGAAGACCGCCCGGATCGCCTGGTCGAGCTGCTCGCGCGGCTCCTGCGGGAACTCGTACATGCCCTGGAAGGCGCGCGTGAGCTCCTGCAGCGCGGCGACGTCGAGCTCCGTGTCGAGCTTGACGTCGCGGTCGGCCTTGACGCGCTTGATCTCCGCCTCGAAGCGCTCGCCCTCGACGCCCCGGACGACGTTGCCGAACATCTGCACGAACCGGCGGTAGGAGTCCCACGCGAAGCGCTCGTTGTCGGTGCGCAGCGCGAGCCCCTCGACGCTCGCGTCGTTGAGGCCGAGGTTCAGGACGGTGTCCATCATCCCCGGCATCGACTCGCGCGCGCCCGAGCGCACGCTGACGAGCAGCGGGTCGTCCGGGTCGCCCAGCCGCTTGCCGGCGCCCTGCTCCAGGCGCGCCAGCGCGGCGGCGACCTCGTCCTCGGGGATCGTGCCGTCACGCAGGTAGGCGATGCACGCGTCCGTCGTGATCGTGAACCCCGCGGGAACCCGCTCGGCCCCCAGGATTCGCGTCATCTCGGCGACATTCGCTCCCTTGCCCCCCAGCAGGTCGCGCATGTCGCGCGAGCCGGCCGAGAAGTCGACGACCCAGATGTTCGGCATGCGACGCAACCCTACACCGCGATTGGATACAGCGTCAGCCGTTGTGTCCAGTAGCCGCTCGCAGGCGGACGTGCGCGTGGTGCTCGGCGGTCTCGCGGATCGCTCGCTCGGCCTGGCGCAGCGCGCGCTCGTCGGCGGCGGGCGCCTCGCGGAGGGGACGACCCAGCGCCTCGGTCATGAAGGCGTGCGCCGCCTCGCCGAACGGGAACCCCGAGCCCTCGCAGGCGCCGCAGACGACGCCCCCCGCCGCGCCCGAGAAGCCGGCCAGGTGGTCGCGCTCGCCGCAGGCCGCGCACGCCGAGAGCTGCGGCGCCAGGCCGGCGGCGAGCAGCAACTTCAGCCGGAAGGCGAGCTGGTTGGCGAGCGTCGCCGCGGCGGGGTCGGCGTCGAGCAGCGCCAGCTCGTGGCAGAGCAGGTGGTAGACCGGGGGATGCGACTCGGCGGTCTCGAACAGGCGGGCTACTGCATCGCAGGCGCGCGCCGCCGCGTCGAGGCCGGCCGCGCTCTCGCGCAGCCGCCGGTGCGGCTCGATCGTGTCTGCGCCGGTGATCGTGAGCAGCTCGCTGCGCCCCTCGTGCAGGACGAGCGCGACGCGCCCGAACGGCTCCAGCCGGCCGCCGAAGCGGCTGCGCGCGCGGCGCACGCCCTTCGCCATCGCGCTGACGCGCCCGCGGTCGAGCGTGTACAGGTGCAGGATGCGGTCGGCCTCCCCGTAGCGCAGGGAACGGAGCACCACCGCCTCGGTCTTAACTTGTCTGTGCAATCGCTATACTAAGTGAAGTAATGAGCCGCGTAACCGTCTACTCCACCGATCCCTGCCCGTTCTGCGTCCAGGCCAAGGCCCTGCTGTCCAAGCGCGGGATCGACTTCAACGAGATCAATCTGGCAAAGGACCCGGCCGGACGAGCCGAGCTGGCCGAGCGCACCGGCATGATGACCTTTCCGCGGGTCATCATCGACGGCGAGGTGCTCGGCGGCTTCACCGAGCTCCGCGCCGCCGACGCGAGCGGGCATCTGGCCGACAAGCTCGCCGCCTGACGGCGCGCGTCAGCGGTCGCCCATGAAGCGGCGCAGGACGTTCTCGGTGACGCGCGCCACGCTGTTGTCGTAGCCCCGCCACGACAGGCTCGCGCACCAGCTCTTGGAGCCCACCGAGAAGACGGCCCCGCCCGCGGTCGTCTCGAAGTAGGCGAGGTCGGCCCTCACGTTGGGATTCGTCTCTCCGGTCACGTCCGCGGACGTCTGGAGAAGATCCTCGTGGACCACGGCGTAGTGGCGGCTGTGGCCGCTCGACGACGCCAGCACGACGGTCTGCGGCGGGGAGCCGAGCGCGGGATCGAAGCGGTCGAGCTCGTCGCCCGCCGCCCCGTTCATGGCCAGCCCGAAGTCGCCGATCACGTCGCCTTCGACACCGTCGAAGATCCAGCTCACCGCGGGGTCGCGGCTCGCCTCGGTGCGCCGGTAGCCCGGTGACGGGTCGCTCCAGCCCTGGGCGGCGAAGCCGATGCCGACCAACCGGTTCGGACTGCGGCCGCGGTGGCGCCAGAGCCCGCCGCGCTCTCCGGTGAAGGCATGGTGCTCCTCGCCGGGCTCGGAGTCCCAGGCCCGGGTGCCGGCGTTGCCGCGCCGCACCTCGATGACGTGCGAGGTCTCCGGCGGGGTGCTCGTCACCCAGTAGAAGCCGTTGGCGCCCAGGTACATCAGATGGCCGCCGCCGGCGAGATAGCCGGCGAAGCCGTCGAGCATCTCGGCGGTGACGTACTCCGGGTGTGTGCCGGTCAGCACCGTCCGGTAGCGGCCGAGCAGGTCGGCGCCCTCCCGGTGCACGTCCTCGTCGGTGAGGACGTCGAACGGCACCTCCGCATGCCTGAGCCAGTGCACGACGTAGAGGTCCGAGGCGAGGTACTGGGCGCCGCCGGACGCCCACCACCGGTAGCGCGGGCGGAGGTTGACGATCGGCCGCAGCCGCGACGACTGGCAGCATCCGGTCCCGTCGCGGTGCGTGTCGTACAGGGACCGGCCCCACTCCGGATGGCGCTCGACCTGCTCGTCGAGCGGGTCGTAGGCGACCGGCAGGCCCACGTACTTCCAGGCCTCGTCGCGCAGGCGCAGGACGTGGTCGTTCGCGTACGCCATGTAGGAGAACGTCGGCAGGACGAGCGCGACGGGCGCGGTGGCCCGTCCGCGCGGGGGGCCGACGGCGAACGCGACGTGGTCCTCGAGCCCGTGCGCACGCACACGCACGGCGTAGACGCCGCTGGGGAGGTCGGCGGGCACGTCGAGGGCGAGGTCCGTCGTCCACGCGGCGTCGTCGAGGTCGTCCTCGCGGAAGGAGATCGCCGCGTACTGCTCCGGCGCGCAGCGGAAGTCCATCGTCGTGCCGTCCCAGGCGTGCCCGGTCACCGCCCGCATCGGCCGGTTCACCAGCCGGCCGTGCAGGGAGGACGGGCCGGTGTCG
Source organism: Solirubrobacteraceae bacterium (assembly GCA_024710825.1). Classification (GTDB taxonomy): domain Bacteria; phylum Actinomycetota; class Thermoleophilia; order Solirubrobacterales; family Solirubrobacteraceae; genus Capillimicrobium. The sequence continues at coordinate 903 of JANJUA010000215.1, read as the reverse complement.
GCGACGACGGTGCCCTCCGGGCCGCGGGCGAGATCCCAGGCCGCCAGCAGGCCGCCGTCGACGTCGCGCAGCACGGGCGCCTCGAGCTTGCCGTTGAAGTGGTCGTCGATGCCGGCGGGCGCGATCGCGCCGGCCCACACCAGCGGACCGGCGGCGGGCGCGCCTCGACCGCTCCCGGTCGTCGTCGCCACGGCCTCGCGGCCGAGCTCGGGCTCGAGCAGCTCGCGCGTGAGCGTCACGGCGCCGGCGGCGACGTCGATCCGGGCGCGCACCCGCACCCAGCGGCGCGCCGGCAGGGCGTCCTCGTGGCGCGCGACCGGAGCGTCGGCATCGGCCAGCCACGCCGCCAGGCGTCCGTCCGCGTCGAGGCCGACCGCCCAGCTCGTCCCGCGCGCCGCGATCGTCTGGACGTGCCCCGCCGCCGGGAGCGTCGGCCACGCCCAGACCTCGATCTCGATCGCGTCGCCACCCAGCCCCGGACCGTCGTCTACGACCAGGCACGACCCGGCGTCGGCGCGCTGGGGCCGTCCGTCGTGGCGCCCGTCGATCGCCGACCCGACGACACGCTCCTGGAACCCCGGCCCGTCGGGATGCTCGTCGCCGTGCAGCAGCTCGACGAGCTGCGCCTCGTAGGGCCCGGCCGGGTCGATGCTCAGCTTGAGCTCGACGCGCTCGCCCGGCGCCACGCCGAACCTGTCGCCATAGCCGGTGATCTCCATGTCACTCGGCGGCGACCGCGCGCTGCGAGCCGGGCAGCGCCTCGTCGGGCAGCGGCAACGGCGTTCCGAGCGTCTGGCCGCCGTCGACGCAGATCCGCTGTCCGGTGATCCACGACGACTCGTCGCTGGCGAGGAACAGGATCGCGTTGGCGATGTCCGCCGGCTCGCCGAAGCGGTTGAGCGG
>JANJUA010000177.1 GCA_024710825.1 Solirubrobacteraceae bacterium | reverse complement strand
GCCGGCGTCACGGTCGTGGTGGAGGCGATGCAGCGGTCGGGCTCGCTCATCACCGCGGAGTTCGCCCGCGACCTGGGACGCGAGGTGGGCGTGGTCCCGGGGCAGGTCACGGCGCCGCTGTCGCGCGGGTCGAACGCGTTGCTGGCCGACGGCGCCCACGTGATCCGCACCGGCGAGGACGTGCTCGACCTGGCCTGCGGCGTGGGGGAGTGGCGTCAACGCCGCGCGACGCGCCCGGCGGTCCCCGAGCACCTTCGCGCCCTGCACGCCGCCGTGGCGTCGGGTGCTCACACGGCGGAGGCGCTGGCGGAGCACGGCATCGCGATCACCGCGTCGCTGGCCGGGCTCGCGGAGCTCGAGCTCCTCGGTCACGTCCGCCGCTCCGTCGGCGGCCGCTACCGCGTGACCGCGTGACGGACGGCAGCGAGCTCCGGTTCACTCGCCACGCCCGCAACCGTCTGCGGTCGCTCGGCATCGGCGTGGGCGACGTCGAGCGGATCGTCGCCCGACCGGAGCACGTCGACACCGACGCGGCGGGCCGACCGCGATGCACCGGCCAGGCCAATGGGCACCACGTGCGCGTCGTTCTCGCCGCCGACCGGCCATTGGTGGTCGTTAGAGTTCATCGCAGGCAGAGACCATGATGCGCGCCGAGTACGACACCGAGGCCAATGCCCTCTCCATCGACCTCGTCGAGGACGCCGGGCGGATCGACGGTCACGAGACGGTCGACGACACGTACTGCCACGTCGCGTTCCTCGATGATCGGCCGGTGAGCGTCGAGCTGCTGAACCCCGCCGACCACCTGCCGCTGCTCGCCGAGGCAGCGGAGCGCTTCGGGCTGGACGGGGAGGCGCTCGCGAGCGCCGCGCGGGCGGCGCTCGCCGCGCCCGACCGTGCCGTGGTGCTGAGCGTGCTGGCGCGCCCCGCGGTCGCCTGACCTGCGCCTGGCGGCCGGCTGACCTGCGCCCGGCGGACGGCCCACCTGCGCCCGGCGGCCGGCTGACCTGCGCCCGGCGGCCGCCTGACCTGCGCCGACTCACCTGTCCTTCGATGAGACCTACGCGGATCGACGCCGGCGCCGACGTGCGGCTGCCCACGGACTCCGGTCCGTGCGGCGTGTGCCACCGGACATCGGTCGGCGGCGATCGCACTCCCGCGGACGGTGCGAGTGCCTACCCTCACCGCCCATGTCCATACCGTGCGTGCTCTCCATCGCCGGCTCCGACTCCGGAGGCGGCGCAGGCATCCAGGCCGACCTCAAGGCCTTCGCCCGCTGCGGCGTGCACGGCATGACCGCGATCACCGCGATCACCGTCCAGAACACGGTCGAGGTGCGCGCCGTCCACGCCGTGCCGCCCGAGATCATCGCCGCTCAGGTCGCCGTGGTCGCCGACGACCTCGGGGTCGACGCGGTCAAGGTCGGGATGCTCGGCTCGAGCGTCACGACGTCCGCCGTCGCCGGCGCGCTGCGCGCGCTGCCGGCCGGCACGCCCGTCGTCGTCGACCCGGTGATGATCGCGGAGTCCGGCGGGCGGCTGCTGGAGCGCGATGCCGAGCGCGCGCTGATCGACGAGATCCTGCCGCTGGCGTCGGTCGTCACCCCGAACGTCCCGGAGGCTCGGGTGCTGGCCGGCGTCACCGACGAGGGCGCCTCGATCGAGGGGATCGCCCGGCGCATCCACGCCCGCGGCCCCGCGGCGGTCATCGTCACGGGCGGCCACCGCGACGAGGCCACCGACCTGCTCTTCGACGGCGCCGCCTTCACGCCCATCCCGGGTGAGCGCTACCCCGACGGCGCCGCGCACGGCTCGGGCTGCACCCACGCGTCGGCGCTGGCGGCCCATCTGGCCCTCGGCCACGACCTGCCCGCCGCCGCCCGCGCCGCCCGCGTCATCGCGGGCGAGGCCGTCCGCGACGGCCTGCGCGAGCTCGGCCACGGCGCCGGCCCGGTCGACGTCTTCGGCCTCGTCGCCCGCCGGGAGGCGGCGGCCGGCCGCGCCGGCACCCCTTTGTCATAATCGCGACCAGCGATGAAGCTCCTACGCATGAAGCCGGGTCACGGCGAGGTGCTCCTCGCCGAGGGCGACGTCGGGATCCCCGCCCAGGCGCGCGAGCTCGTCGAGGCGTTCCGCGCCCAGCTCGAGCAGGGCATGTGGGCGGCCGTCCCGACCGCCTCGTCCGGCGGGCGCCGCGAGGCCCGGCTCGTACGGGACTTCGGCGAGGTCCCGCGGGACGCCGACCGCGTCATCTTCTTCCCGAAGGCAGCGGGAGGGCGTTAGGCGCGCGCCCGCCGGCAAGCCCTGCCTGCTCCCGAGCGCCGAACAGCTCACCGACAGCCCACGAACACCCATGGTCCTCGCTCTCAGCGCCATCGCCATCGTCGTCCTCGCCCTGCTCTGGGACGTCTGCTGGCCCGGCGTCGCCGAGCAGATCGAGCGCCACAAGGCCCGCCGCGCCCGTCTGCCCGTCACCGACTTCGACCACGACCCCGGCCGCGAGCGACGTGCCGAGCAGCGGGCGCGCACCCTGCTGAGGTCCTGCGTCAACGAGGAGGAGTGGGCGATGTACCGCGACCTCGGCTTCCTCCGGGTCTGGGGCCGCACGATCGAGGGGCCCGAGCGCGGCGCCGCCCGTCGCGGCCTGCGCGGCGCCCCGTACGCCTACCTCGTCTATCCCCACAAGCCGATCGTCGCCTACCTTCCGCAGACCCGCCGGCTGCTGAACGAGTACTGCGTCGAGTTCCCCGACGAGACTCGTCCGTACGGCTCGCCGCGCCTGCCGGACTCCGACGACGTCCTCGCCAAGTGGATGGCGCTGACCGCCGACGAGGAACGTCTGATCCGGGAGTCGAACATGCATCTGCCGGGCCGCCAGGTCGATACGAAGCACGTCCAGCGCGATCTCTGGCGCCTCTCGGAGTGGGAGCGCCAGCGCGCCGCCCGCGAGCGGCGCGAGGCGAGTCGCGGCACGGTGCCGGCGCCGTGACCGACGGATTCGACGCCAAGCACCGCTCCCGCGCCCTCACCGACGGGCTGGAGCGCGCCCCGGCACGCGCCTACCTGAAGGGCATCGGCTACGACGACGAGGCGCTGGCGAAGCCGATCGTCGGCGTCGCCTCGACGTGGATCGAGACGATGCCCTGCAACTTCCACCTCCGCGCCCTCGCCGCGAAGGTCAAGGAGGGCGTCCGCGCCGCCGGCGGCACGCCGATGGAGCTCAACACCATCGCCATCTCCGACGGCATCACGATGGGCACGCCCGGCATGAAGACGAGCCTCGTCTCCCGCGAGGTCATCGCCGACTCCATCGAGCTCACCGCCCGCGGCCACCGCGTCGACGCCGTCATCGCGATCTCCGGCTGCGACAAGACGATCCCCGGCACCGTCATGGCGCTCGCCCGCCTCGACATCCCCGGCCTCATGCTCTACGGCGGCTCGATCCCGCCCGGCCGCTTCCAGGGCCGCGACGTCACGATCATCGACGTCTTCGAGGCCGTCGGCGCGGTCGCCGCGGGCCGGATGACCGAGGAGGAGCTCGCCGAGCTCGAGGCGCAGGCCAGCCCCGGCGCCGGCGCCTGCGGCGGCCAGTTCACCGCGAACACGATGGCGATGGCCTTCGAGATGATGGGCATCAGCCCGATGGGCCCCTCCGCCGTCCCCGCGCAGGAGCCGACGAAGGCCGAGGCGGCCTACGAGGCCGGCCGGCTCGTGATGGACGTGCTGCGGGCGGGGCTGCACCCGCACGACCTCATCACCCGCGCGTCGCTGGAGAACGCGATCGCCACCATCACCGCCAGCGGCGGCTCGACGAACGGCGTCCTGCACCTCCTCGCGGTCGCCCACGAGATGGGCATCGAGCTCGACATCGACGACTTCGACCGGATCTCCGAGCGCACCCCCGTCGTCGCCGACCTGAGCCCCGGCGGCCGCTACAACGCCACCGACATGTACCACGCGGGGGGCACCGCGCTGCTCGCCCGGCGCCTGCGCGAGATGGGCATGCTGCACGAGGACGCGCCGACCGTCCTCGGCAAGTCCGTCGGCCAGCTCGCGGACGAGGCGCGCGAGACCCCGGGCCAGGAGGTCATCGTCCCGCTGGACCGGCCGCTGAAGCGAACCGGCGGCCTGGCGATCCTGCGCGGCAACCTCGCCCCCGAGGGAGCCGTCGTCAAGCTCGCCGGGCACGAGCGCCGCCGGCACACCGGCCCCGCGCGGGTGTTCGAGGGCGAGGAGGCGGCGATGGCCGCGGCGACGCACGGGGAGATCGAGCCCGGCGACGTCGTCGTCATCCGCAACGAAGGCCCCGTCGGCGGCCCCGGGATGCGCGAGATGCTCGGCGTCACCGCGGCGCTGAACGGCCTCGGGATCTCCGACCGGGTCGCGCTGATGACCGACGGACGCTTCTCCGGCGCGACGCACGGCTTCACGGTCGGCCACGTCGCCCCGGAGGCGGCATGCGGCGGCCCGATCGCCGCGATCCGCGAGGGCGACGCCATCACGATCGACGTCGACGCCCGCCGCATCGACGTCGCGCTCTCCGACGAGCAGATCGCCGCCCGCGTCGCGGCCTACGAGCCGGTCGTGAGCCCGGACGCGACCGGCGTCCTGGCGAAGTACGCGAAGCTCGTGGCCAGCGCCAGCCGCGGCGCCGTCACGACCTGACGCCGGCCGCGCGGGCCGCGCCCGAGCCGCCCGGCGCTCACGTCACGGCGACGCGGCGGCGGAGCTCGTCTCGTCGACCGCCTCGCCCGGGCCCTCGCTCAGGAACGCGCCGAGCAGCGCGTTGAACCGCTCCGGCCGCTCAAGCATCGGCAGATGGCCCGTGTCCTCCCAGACGACCTTGCGCGCGTCGGGGATCAGCTCCTCGAACACATCGGCGTCGCGTACGGGGACGATGTGGTCGCCGGCGCCCCAGACGACGAGCGTGGGGCAAGCGATCTCCGGCAGCCGGTCGCGGATCGGGTGGGTGCTCAGCGCCTCGAGCCCCGCGGCGAACCCGGGCGTCCCGATCCCCCGGATCTGCTCGTAGGCGAGGTCCGGCGCCAGCCGCTGCGGGTGCGCGACGACGAAGCTCATCGCCGCCCGCCGCAGCCGAGGCCGCCGCGCCAGCCACGCCGCCCGCGCGACCGCCGCGCCCGCCACGTACGTCGTCGCCGACTCCGCGCGGTACGCCAGCGAGAGCAGCCGGTCGCCCCATCGGCGCTCGACCGTGATCCCGGCCGCCGACACGAGCACCAGGCGCTCCACCCGCGCCGGCGCCCGTATCGCCAGCTCGGCGGCGACGAAGCCGCCCATCGAGTTGCCGACCAGCGCGGCGTCCGCGACGCCGAGCTCGTCGCACAGCGCCTCCAGCCAGCGTCCGTACGCGGGGATCGAGATCGGCTGCTCCGGGAGCTCCGAAGCCCCGAAGCCCGGCAGGTCCGGCGCGATCGTCCGGTGGCCCGCGGCCGCGCACGCGGGCAGGTTCTCCAGCCAGTTCGCCCACCGGCCGCCGAGCCCGTGGACGAACACGACCGGCGCCCCGTCGGGCGGGCCGAGCTCCACGACGTTCGCCCAGCGCCCGCGCACGCTCACCCACCGCCGATGTGCGCGCCAGTCGATCGACCGCCAGTCGCTCACGCGGCGGCGCTCGTCGCGGACACGTCCTCGCCGGGCCGCTCGTCGAGGAAGTCCGCGACGAGCCGGTTGAAGCGCTGCGGCTGCTCGAGCATCGGCACGTGTCCGCAGTCGGAGAAGACGACCTTCCGGGCATCCGGGATCAGCCGGGCGAAGTCGTCCGCGCTCGACGGCGGCACGATCCGATCCTGCGCGCCCCAGACGACGAGCGTCGGGCAGGCGATCTCCGTCAACCGGTCGCGGACGTCGTAGCGCGCGATCTCGGCGGCGGCCATCGGCGCCCCCGGCTTGTCCCCGGACGCCATGACGTTCTCGTAGAACAGCCGCGGGTCCAGCCGCTCCGGGTGCGGCGACAGCAGCAGGAAGCCGGCCCGCCGGAACGCCGCCCGCCGCGCCATCCGCCGGGTGCGCTCCTCGACCGGGTACAGCAGCGGCCCGACGCGCCCCAGCACCCGCTCGCCGTAGCGGTCCATGACCGTGAGCGGCAATCCGACGTAGCGCGACGCCACCCCGGCGGCGGAGACGAGCACCAGCCGCTGCACCCGCTGCGGGAAGCGGATCGCCAGCTCCGCCCCGACGAACCCGCCCATCGAGTTGCCGACGACGGCACAGCCCTCGTGGACCTCGAGCCGCTCGAGCAGCTCGTCGACGATCCGCCCGTAGCCGGAGATCGTGATCGGGTCCCGGGGCAGGGGGGAGCGCCCGAAGCCCGGGAGGTCGAACGCGATGGACCGGAAGCGCTCGGCGAACACGGGGAGCTGCTCGAGCCAGTTCTGCCAGGCGCCCGAGTGGCCGTGGACGAAGACGACCGGCGGCCCGGAGCCCAGCTCGACGACGTTGACCGGCCTGCCCGCCACCTCGACCCAGCGGGCATGGGCGCTCCAGTCGACGTCCAGCCAAGGGGAATGCGCCATGGCGGCCTCTACACTATGGCCCCGGCAAGGGATGCGCATCGCCATAGACATCGACTCGACGCTTCACCATTACTGGGACGTCCTGTCCGACGCGGCGGAGCGCCGCTTCGGCATCGACCTGCCCTACGAGCAGCAGCTCGACTGGGGCATCACGCGGCTGAAGCCCAAGCAGCTCGAGGTCTGCATCGCCGAGACCCACACCGACGAGGCGATCCTGGCCGCCCGCCCGTATCCCGGCGCGGTGGAGGCCGTGACCCGCTGGCACGCGGCCGGCCACTTCGTGCACGTCACCACCCACCGCCACCAGCGTGCCCACGCGGCCACGGAGCGCTGGCTGCACGACATCGGGCTGCCGTTCGACGAGCTCTACTGCTCGTTCGACAAGGTCACGCGCTGCACCGAGATCGCCATCGACGTCCTCGTGGACGACTCGCCGGTGAACATCCAGCGGGCGCTGGACGCCGGGATCGTGGTCGCGACGCTGCGCCACCCCTGGAACGTCGACGTCTGCCAGGAGGAGGACGTCGTCTGCGGGGCCGACTGGCCGGAGCTCGAGCGCAACCTCGAGGCCGTTCTCTCGCGATAGCCCCGGCCGCGCGCTTGCAGCCCTTCACGGACGTCGGTCCCGTTGCCTATCCTGGCCGGGGGTGCGCCGTCGTTCGCTGATCGTTGCCATCGTTCCGATCCTCCTGGTGGTGGGTGCGCTGGCGGCTGCCGTCTTCGTGCTCAACCAGCAGGCCGACGGCAAGATCGCCCAGGGCGTCGTCGTCGGCGACGTCGACGTGAGCGGCATGACGCCCGACGAGGCGAGGGCGAAGATCCACCGGGAGCTGCTCGAGCCGCTGGATCGGCCGATCGTCGTCCGCCACGACGGCGAGAGGTGGCGGCTGACCGCCGACGAGGCGAAGATCCACGCGGACGTCGACGGCATGGTCAGCGCGGCCGTCGAGCGCAGCGAAGAGGGCAACGTCATCCAGGTCGCCTGGCGCCAGGCGACCGGCGGCGCGCTCGACGCCTCGATCCCCGCCGAGGTGTCGTACTCGAAGGCGGCGGTGCGCGACCTCGTCGCCCGCGTCCAGGCCGACGTGGACAGGGCGCCCAAGGACGCCGAGGTCACGTTCGCCGCCGCGAGCCTGGGCGAGGTGGACGGGGAGCAGGGCGTCGCGCTCGAGGCTCGCAAGCTGCGGCGCAAGGTCAAGCGCGCGATCACCGACCCCACGGCGAAGCGCAGGTTCCGGGCGACGACGCGCACGGTGGCGCCCGAGGTCACCACCGACGAGCTCGCCGAGCAGTACCCGGTCGTCATCACCGTCGACCGCGCGAACTTCAAGCTGCGGCTGTGGAAGAGCCTGAAGCTGGACAAGACCTACGACATCGCGGTCGGCAAGGTCGGCATGGACACCCCCGAGGGCCTCTACAGCATCGCCAACAAGGCGGTCGACCCGGCCTGGCACGTCCCGAACTCCGAGTGGGCGGGCGACCTCGCCGGCCAGGTGATCGCGGGAGACGATCCCTCGAACCCGATCAAGTCCCGCTGGATGGGCATCTACGACGGGGTGGGCATCCACGGGACCGACGCCGACTCGTCGATCGGCACCGCCGCCTCCCACGGCTGCATCCGCATGCGGATCCCGGAGGTCGAGGAGCTCTACGAGGAGGTGCCCGTGGGCGCCGCCGTCTACATCGGCTAGGTCCGGCGGGCCGTCAGCTCGCCGACGGGCCGATCCGCTCGGGCGGGATCTCCTCCCATCCCTGCTCGAGCAGGGAGGCATGGTGCGGCGTGTGGCGAAAGACGAGCGTGCCGATGAAGACGCCCCGCTCCCGCCGCCGCAGCACCGCGTGCCACATCGTGGTCGCGTCGTCGGATCCCTGGATGCGCAGCCACGGCCGGGGCGCCTCGCCGTCGCGCGAGGCGACGCCCGCCTCGACGAGCTGGCGCTGCGTCGCGACCTGACCGCTGGCCGTGTCGATGAAGAACTTGCCCACCGCTCCCGAGCCTAGCGCCGCCTGGGCGCAAGCCCTGGAGCTCTTCGCGGCCGACCTGCGCCGGCGCGGCGCCGCCGAACGCACGCGCGAGGCGTACGCGACCGACGTCGGGCAGTTCGCCGCCTGGGCGAGCTCGGTGGGGGTCGCGCCCGAGGACGTCTCCACGCGCCAGCTGCGCCGCTACGCCGCGGTGCTGTCCGAGCGCGACTCGGCGCCCACGACCGTCGCGCGCAAGCTCGCGGCGCTGCGCACGTTCTTCCGCGCGCTGCGCGAGCACGGCCGCATCGCGCAGAACCCGGCCGACCTCCTTGCCTCGCCGAAGCGGCCGTCGAAGCTGCCGCGGGTGCTGAAGGTCGAGGAGATCGCGGAGCTGCTCGACCGGATCCCCGCGTCGACGCCGTTCGAGCTGCGCGACCGCGCCATGTTCGAGCTGGCGTACGCCTGCGGCCTACGCGCCGAGGAGATCGTCAAGCTCGACGTCGGCGCCGTGCTCTTCGACGCCGAGGAGCTGCGCGTCGAGGGCAAGGGCTCCAAGACCCGACTGGTCCCGGCCGGCGAGGCGGCGCTCGCCGCGGTGGCGCGCTACCTCGAGCGGGGGCGCCCGGTGCTCGCCGACGACCCGGCCGTCGCGGCGCTCTTCCTGTCGAAGTCGGGGCGCAGGCTGTCGACCTCCGACGTCCGGCGCCGCCTGCGCGTCTGGACGCGGCTCGTCGGCCTCCAGGGCGGCGTGTCGCCGCACGCGCTGCGCCACTCGTTCGCCACCCACCTGCTCGATGGTGGAGCGGACCTGCGGGCCATCCAGGAGATGCTTGGACACGCAACGATCAGCACGACGCAGATCTACACTCGGGTAGAGTCCGCCCGGTTGCGAACGGCGTACGCCCGCAGCCACCCGCGGGCCTAGGGCCTCGAGCAACGCCCACCGTGGAGACGAACGTCAAAGCCATCGAGCTGCGAGACCTCTGGCGGCGCTACAAGTCGGCAGGGGACGCCCGTGCCCGCGAGCGCCTCGTCGTCGCGTACTCGCCGCTGGTCAAGTACGTCTCCGGACGGATGGCCTCCGGGCTCCCGGCGCACGTCGAGGAGGCGGACCTGATCTCCTACGGGCTCGTGGGGCTGATCTCGGCGATCGAGCGCTTCGACCTCGAACGGGAGATCAAGTTCGAGACCTACGCGATCACCCGCATCAAGGGCGCGATCATCGACGAGCTGCGCTCGCTGGACTGGGTGCCGCGCTCGGTCCGCGCTCGCGCGCGGGAGATCGAGACCGCCAACTCCAAGCTCGAGCACCGCCTTCAGCGCGCGCCGACCGACGAGGAGATGGCCGAGGAGCTCGACCTGACCGTGGAGGAGTTCCAGGACTCGCTGCTCCAGATATCCAACTCGAGCGTCGCGGCGCTCGACGAGCTGTGGACGGTGTCGGACGCGTCGGGCGATCAGGTGTCGCTGCTCGACACGCTCCAGGACCCCGGCGCCCCGGATCCCGCCTCGCTGATGGACGTCGCCGAGCTCAAGGATCGCGTCGCCGACGCCATCGCCCGGCTGCCGGAGCGCGAGAAGCTCGTCGTGGCGCTCTACTACTACGAGAACCTGACGCTGCGCGAGATCGGCGAGGTGCTGGGCGTCACCGAGTCGCGCATCTCGCAGCTGCACACGAAGGCCGTGCTGCGGCTGCGCTCCCGGCTCCAGAACGAGCCCGACGTCCTAGCGCAGGGGAGCTGAGCGCCGCCGCGCCAGCTCGTAGGCGCCGAGCGCGAGCGCGACCGGGACGGTCGCCGGCAGCGTGTCGAGCACCAGGAACAGCGCGTCGAACGCCGCCGCCAGCACGAACAGCAGCACGGCGAGCCGGCGCTGCGCCCGCCGCGACGCCTCGGCGGCGACGATCGCCCCGAGCAGCGCCGCCAGGAAGAGGTCGCCGAAGCCCAGGCTCGACGGGTCGACGATCGCCACCTGCAGCCGCGGCAGCTGGGCGGGCGGCGCCGCCGCGTTCAGCGCGTGCGAGGGGTCCTGGAGCTCCTGGGCGAGGATGAGGATCGCGTCGGCGACGGCCATCGCCACGATCCCGAGCTTCAGGGCGATCGCGGGCGCCACGCCGCGCAGCAGCCGCGCGAGCGTCACGCAGCTCAGGGCGCTCAGGGCCGCCGCCGCGAGATGCCCGCCGAGCACGTCCGACCACGCCCAGGCCGCCGCCAGCAGCGGGATCGCCGCCAGCGCGTAGCCGGCCCGCGCGCCGTGCATCCCCCAGCCGAGCGCCGCCGCCGCGAGCGGTGGGCAGGCGATCAGCGCCAGCCACGTCAGCCCGTCCGCCAGCCCCGGGAGCGCCGTGATCCCGTAGACCACCGCGACGATCGACACGGGCGGGATGAGCGCCCACCAGCGCCCGGCGAACCGCTGCAGCACCACCGGCAGCCCCGCGGCGGGCAGCGCGACGAGCGCCGCCTGCAAGGCGTCGAGGGTGAGGATCGAAGCTGACCAGGGGACTTCCATGCGGGTGTAGGGTCCGTCGCTCCACGCGAGGAGAGGAGCGTAGGCATGCACAAGAGTGCGGACCGCATCCGCAACGTCGCCCTTGTCGGCCACCGCGGCAGCGGGAAGACCTCGCTGCACGAGGCCCTGCTCTACCAGGCGGGGGTCACGACCCGCCTCGGGACGGTGGCCGACGGCACGACGGTGTCCGACGCCGACCCCGACGAGCAGGCCCGCGGCATGTCCATCGGGCTGGCCGTGAGCTCGTTCGAGTGGCAGGAGCGCAAGCTCAACCTGCTCGACACGCCCGGCGACCCGTCGTTCGTGGCCGACGCGCTCGGCGCGCTGCGCGTCTGCGAGTCGGCGGTGTTCGTGGTCAACGCGGTGATGGGCGTCGAGGTCTCCACCAACCGCCTGTGGCGGCGCGCGGCGGAGCTCGACATCGCCCGGCTGCTGTTCGTCAACATGCTCGACCGCGAGCGCGCCGACTTCTTCCGCACGCTCGACTCCCTCAAGGCCGCCTTCGGCCCGCACGTGGTCGCCACCGAGATCCCGATCGGCCGCGAGCACGACGTCAGCGGCGTCATCGACCTGGTCGACATGCGCGCCTACCGATACGAAGGCAGCGGCCGCGACAACTGCACCGAGATCCCGATCCCCGACGCGCTCGTCCCGCAGGCCGAGGAGTACCGCGAGAAGCTCATGGACGAGGTCGCGGAGGTCTCCGAGCCGCTCATGGAGCGCTATCTCGACGGCGAGGAGATCGCCCACGACGAGATCGTCGCCGCCCTCAAGGACGGCACCAACCACGGCGGCATCTTCCCGGTGACCTGCGGCGTCGCGACGCGCAACCTCGCGACGAACCGCCTGCTCGACGCGATCGTCGAGGACCTCCCGAGCCCCGTCAAGCACGGCGGCCTCGAGGTCGACGGCATGACGCTCGAGCCCTCCGAGGACGCCGAGCTGTTCGCCTACGTCTTCAAGACCCGCGCCGACCCCTTCGCCGGGCGGGTCAACCTCTTCCGCGTGTACTCCGGCGTGCTGCGCCGCGACTCGCACGTGCTCAACACCCGCTCCCACGGCAAGGAGCGCATCGGGCAGCTGCTCGTGATCCAGGGCAAGGAGACCGAGCACGTCGACGAGCTCGGCCCCGGCGACATCGGCGCGGTCGCCAAGCTCAAGGAGACGCGGGCGGGCGACTGGCTCGCCTCCCGTGATCCGACCGCCGGCGGAGCCGGGTCGAAGGGCTCCGGCGGCGGTGAGGCGGTACCCGCGATCGCGATGCCGTCGATCCCGCTGCCCGCGCCGGTGATGGCCTTCGCGATCGAGGCCAAGACCAAGGGCGACGAGGACAAGGTGTTCACCGCGCTGCGCCGGCTGCAGGAGGAGGACCCCACGATCGACCTGCACCGCGACGAGCAGACCGGCGAGCAGATCGTCGCGGGCCTGTCGCAGATCCACGTCGAGGTGGTCGTCGACCGGCTGCGCGAGCGCTTCGGCGCCGAGGTGACGCTCAAGCCGCCGCGCGTGCCCTACCAGGAGACGCTGCGCCGGCCGGCGCGGGCGCACGGGCGCCACAAGAAGCAGTCGGGCGGCCGCGGCCAGTTCGGCGACTGCCACATCGAGATCGAGCCGCTGGAGCCCGGGGCGGGGTTCGTGTTCGAGGACCGGATCAAGGGCGGGGTGATCCCCAGCAGCTTCATCCCCGCGGTCGAGAAGGGGGTGCGCGAGGCGATGACCTCCGGGCCCGTGGCGGGCTTTCCCGTCAAGGACGTGCTCGTGCGGCTCGTCGACGGGTCCTACCACTCGGTCGACTCGTCGGAGATGGCGTTCAAGCTGGCCGGCTCGATCGCGATGCGCGAGGCGATGGCGCAGGCCAACGGCGCGCTGCTGGAGCCGATCATGCTCGTGACGCTGTCGGTGCCGGAGGCGTCCGTCGGCGATGTCATCGGCGACCTCAACGCCCGCCGCGGGCGCCCGCAGGGCATGGAGCCGGCGGTCGGCATGACGGAGATCAAGGCGGAGGTGCCGATGGCGGAGCTGCTGAGCTACGCGCCGGACCTGCGCTCGCTGACCGGCGGCCAGGGCGACTACACGATGGAGTTCCTTCGCTACGAGGAGGTTCCGGCGCACCTCGCCGAGCGGGTCGTCGCGGCCAGCCGGGAGGCTGCCCTGGCCTGACGGCGGGTACCCTGGGCGTCTTCACCATGACGCCCAAGCAGATCGCCACCAACCAGGCCAACGTCTCCTGCGACGTCTGCGGACGCACGCTGCTGCGCGGCGAGAACGCCGACGTGTTCCTCCACGGCGGCGAGCGCCGCACCGTCTGCGAGCTGTGCACGCAGCGCGCCGCCAACGAGGGCTGGATCCGCGAGGGCTTCGGCGACGACCTGCCGATGCGCCAGCGCGGCCGGCGCGAGCGCGGCTCGCTCTTCGGCCGGCGGCGCAAGCGCGCCGCCGTCGCCGCGGGCGCCAACGGGA
>JANJUA010000163.1 GCA_024710825.1 Solirubrobacteraceae bacterium | reverse complement strand
GCCCACGTTGGGCCGCGACGCCGACTCGCGGAGCGCGAGCACCTCGGACTCCGCCCACAGCGTGTCCCCTTCGAACACCGGGCTGGGCAGACGGATGTCCGTCCAGGAGAGGTTCGCGGTCGCGTTCTCGCTGGTGTCGGGGACCGACAATCCGGTGATCAGCGCGAGGGTGAAGCACGAGTTGACCAGCCTGCGCCCGAAACGGGTCCGCCCCGCGTAGGCGTCGTTGAAGTGCATCTGGTTCGTGTTGTGCGTCAGGGCGGTGAAGTGGACGTTGTCGGTCTCGGTGACCGTGCGTCCGAGTCGGCTGCGATAGACGTCTCCGACGCGGAAGTCCTCGAAGACTCGGGCGCGCAGCTCTTGCGTGTCAGTCATGGGCTTGCTCCAGGATCGATCGTGCACGAGTGACGACGGGCGGGCCAGCACGATACCTGATGTTGAGTTGTTGAGCAATCTCAGGGAACGCGAAGGGTCTTGGCTCCGAGCGCGCGAGCCAATGTGAAGCCCTGACCAATAAAGCGCTCGTGCTACCTATTGTCTGTCGACCGGTGCTGCGCGATGCGGGGGCGAGCAGAGGACCCTCTCGTACTCACGACCACAGGATGACTTCCTTGCAACAGAGCCAGGATGGGCGCGGAAGCGGCGGGCGCGACGGCGACGTGACGGTGACGGTCATCGGCCAGGGCGGCGCCGCGTGACGCCCGCAAGCTCCGACCTCCCGAACGGCACGGACCGGTCGCAGTCCCGGCCGCCCGCCAATGCCTCGACGTGGACGCCGTCCGAACGCCGTGCGCGGCGAAGGCTGAGATGGACGGTGCTGCTGCACCTGGCCGAGCGCCCCGACCGGATCGAGGCCCTGGCGGCGGCGGCCAGCGCCGCACTGGGCCGCGAGATACCGCTGCGAGCTCTTGCCGACACCCTCCACGAGCTCGTGGCCGACCGACTCGCGGACGTCGACGAAGGCACGGCGACGCTGACCCGACTAGGGCGCGAGCAGGCGTCCCTCGCGCACCGGCCGTTGCCGGAGAAGTGGCTGAGGGACGCCGATCGACTGCTGCTCGCGCTGCTGGACGGCGGACCGGGGACGTCGCGGCAGATCATCGACCGCCTCAGCGATCCGATGAGTCGTCACGACTGCGAAGCGACGCTCACCAGGCTCTATCGGCGCGGCCACGTCTGCGCCGTCCCGGGTTCCACGCCGCGCGTGCACCGCCTGACTCGCCCGGGCGCGCAGCTGGCCGAGCGCCTGGCCGCGGCGGGTGGCGGCTACTAGCGTCGGCGCTCAGGCGACGCGACGGTCAACGCGCTCCCGTCAGCCGCGCAGCGCCCGCAGCGCGTTGATGATCACCGCCACGTCGATGACCTCCTGGAACAGCGCGCCCGCCACGGGCGGCAGGTAGCCCGCGGCCGCGACGCCCATCGCGGCGAAGCTGAGTCCCATGCCGGCGAGCACGCTCTGGCGGGCGATGTGCAGCGAGCGTCGGCCGACGTGGACCGCGTCGGCGACCCGGTCGACGCGGTCGACGGTGATCACCGCGTCGGCGGTCTCCGACGTGACGGTCGCGCCCGCGGCGCCCATCGCCATGCCGACGTCGGCGACCGCGAGAGCGGGCGCGTCGTTGACGCCGTCGCCGACCATGATCACGGGGCCGAGCGCGGTGTCCTCGCGGAGGCGGCGGACGACCGCCACCTTGTCCTCCGGCGACTGCTCGGCGTAGACGCGGTCGACGCCGAGCTCGTGACCGACCCGCTCGGCCACCGACAGCCGGTCGCCGGACGCCATCGCGACGTGGCGGATGCCCTCGGCGCGCAGGCGATCGACGACCCGGCGGGCGTCGGGCCGAAGCTCGTCGGCCATCACGATGACCGCGCCGAGCCGACCGTCGACGCCGACGAGCACGTGCGCCTCGCCCGAGCCGCGGCCGACCCGCACCGACGCCTGCGTGACCTCCGTCGCGTCGTAGCCCCGGGCGGTCAGGAACGCGCGACTGCCGACGACGATCCGCCGCCCGTCGATCGTGCCCGCGATGCCCTGGCCGGGGTCCTCCTCGATGTCGGTGACCGGCGCCAGGTCGAGGTCGGACAGCTGCGCGGCGCGGACGAGCGCCTCGCCGAGGACGTGCGCCGAGTAGCGGTCGACCGACGCCGCCAGGCGCAGCGCCTCACCGCGGCTCATGTCCTCGACGGCGACGATCTCCTGGACGTCGGGAATGCCGACGGTCAGCGTGCCAGTCTTGTCGAACAGCACCGTCTGCGCCTCGCCGAGCGCTTCGATCGTCCCCGCTCCCTTGACGATGATCCCCGCCTTCGCCGCGCGCGACAGCCCGGAGACGAGCGCGATCGGGGCGGCGAGTATCAGCGGGCACGGCGTCGCGACGACGACGACCGCCAGCCCGCGCACCGGATCGCCGCTCAGCAGCCACGCGGCGCCCGCGACGACGAGCGTCACCGGCAGGAAGATGCCCGCGTAGCGATCGGCCATCCGCACGAGCGGCGCACGCTCGGCCTCGGCCTCGCGGACAAGCCGGACGAGGGCGGCGTACGCGCTGTCGCGAGCCGGGCGCTCCGCGCGCACCTCGAACGGCGCGCCGGCGTTGGCCGTGCCGCTCATGACGCTCATGCCGGCGCGCAACGTGACCGGCAGGGGCTCTCCCGTCAGCGTGCTCGTGTCGACGACGGCCTCGCCGCTGGTCACCGCGCCGTCGACCGGGATCACCTCGCCGGTGCGCACGAGCACCACGTCGCCCGGATGGACCTCGTCGACGCTGACCTCGCGCAGCTCGTCGCCGACGCGGAGCTGCGCCACACGCGGCGCGCGCCGGACGAGCGCGGTCAGCTCGCGCCGCGCTCGGCGCGCCGCCGCGACCTCGAGCGCGGCGCCGCCGGTGAACATCAGGCCGACGATCGCGCCGGCGAGCTCCTCCCCCAGCGCCAGCGCCCCGAGCATCGCGACGAGCGCGATCGTGTCCACCCCGAGGTTGCGGTCGACGACGATCGTCCGCACCACCTCGAACGAGAGCTCGACGGCCAGCACCGCCACCGCGGCGCGCCAGACGTCGTCGCCCGCGGCGCCGGCGCCGAGAAGATGCAGCAGTCCGCCGACAGCGATCGCGACGATCGCGACGAGCGCCAGGATCCGCGCCCGATTCTCCACGAGCCACCGCGCCCGGCGGCGTGCCCGCCCGATCAGGCGAACGCGGCGCGACGGCAGGGAAGGATCGATCGCGGTGGTGTCCATCGAACGACCATGGCAGGAAGCCCCCGGCCGTTCATCAGGACAAACCCGTCGATCGCCGGCGTCGCGCTCGGGGACGTGGCCGTACCCACCGGTCCCGGCGCCGGATCACGGGCCCGGAGACATCTCCCACGCGCCCACCCCGGTCGACTGCTTGGATAGCACGATGCTCCCTCATCCCGCCCGGATCGGGCTGGCGCTCGTCGCGGTGGTCTGCTCCACCGCGTTCGCGGCGCTCGCCACCACACCCGCAGCCGCCGCCTCGCGCAGCGCCGAGGCCCGGCAGGTGACCGACATCGCCCGGGCCGTCCTGCGCGAGCAGCACCTCGCGGGCATGATCGTCCGGGTCGATCGCGGCAAGCGCAACGTAGTCACCGCGGCGCTGGGCGAGACGATGACCGGCGTGCCCGCGACGCCCGACATGCGCTTCCGCATCGGGTCGATGAGCATCCCCTACCTGACGACGATCGTCCTCCAGCTCCAGCAGGAGGGCAAGCTCGACCTCGACGACACGCTCGCCAAGCACCTCCCCCGGACCACGGCGCCCAACGCCGATCGCGTCACGCTGCGGATGCTCGGCCACAACATCTCCGGCTATCCCGACTGGATCCAGGGCAACCAGGCCTTTGTCGACCTCCTGCTGGCCAACCCCTTCCGGCTCTGGACCGAGCAGGAGCTGCTCGCCCACGCCTTCGCCCAGCCGACGATCTGCGAGCCCGGGGCGTGCTTCCACTACGCCCACACGAACTTCGTGCTGCTCGGGCAGGTCGTCACCGCGGTGACCGGGAAGCCGTTCGCCAAGGTCGTGCGGCAGCGGATCTTCCGGCCGCTGCGCCTGCGCCACACCACCATCGCCCGCACCGCGAAGATGCCTGCGCCGGTGCTCCACGCCTACGGCACCGATCGCGGGCCCTACGAGGACACCACGTCGTGGAGCCCGTCCTGGGGCCTGGGCAACGGCCAGCTCATGGTGAGCACGATCGCCGACGTGGCGACCTCGGCGCGCCGGGTCCTCGGCGCCGACCTGATCTCGCGCGCGAGCGAGCGAGAGCTCGTCGCCCGGCCGCCGGTGATCCAGCCTCCCGTCCCCGGCCTCTCCTTCGGGTTCGGGGTGGTGCTCGCCGGCGACTGGCGGGTGCAGAACCCGTACATCAACAACTACGGCGGCGTGATGGCGTACCTCCCGCAGCGCAAGCTCGCGGTGTCGGTCGTCGCCACCAAGGGCATGGCCGCCGACTTCGACGGGTCGAACCCCAGCCAGACGGTCTTCGCCCGGATCGCCGAGGCGCTCGCCCCGGAGCACCCGGCGGGCCTGCCCTCGAGCTGACCTGCCGCACGTCGCCACCGCCGGCCTCGCGCCGCGGCTCGGCTGAGCGACCCATCCGGGCCGGCGCGCGCCGCGCCGGCCCGGCCGAGTCGGGCGCCTACCCCTTGTCGCCGTTGAGCAGGATCGCGTCGTCGCCGGCGATGGCGACGGCCGACGCGCCCTGGAGCCTGACCTGCAGGCTGCCGGTCAGCGGCCCGGTGGCGTACGAGCCGGAGCTCACGGTCGCGGTGAACTCGCCGTTGCCGCTGAAGCGCCCCGCGGACCTGACGCCGGCCCGGGCGCCGCCGCCGGAGACCGTGAGCAGGTTGCTGCCGGACGCCGTGACCGTGGTGAACGCCGACACCGTCGCGCGGCCGTCGCGCTGGTCCTGGCTGCTGCGGGTCAGCATCAGCGATCGCTTCTCGGCGACGAACGTCACGTTCACGCCGTCGGCCATCGTGTTGAGCATCAGCCGGGGCTCGCCGTCGCCGCCACCGCCGTCGTCGCCGTCGCCGCCGTCGCCGACCCCGGTGCTCGTGCACTTCAGGTCGCTGCCGGACTCGGTCATCGTCGCCCCGGGGAAGGAGCGGATCGTGACGAACCTGCCGTTGGGCAGCTTGAGGCGCAGCCTGCCCTCCAGCCGGCCGGTGCGGGTCGTGCCGCGCTTGCCCGTGCAGCCCTTGGGGAGCTTGGCCTTCGGGTTGGTGCGCGCGCCGCGCAGCCGCAGGTCGACCGAGCCGCGGGAGCCGAGCGTGCCCTTGACCGACGCCGAGGCGCCCTTGATCGTGACGCGCACGCCGCGCGTGAACTGCAGCACGTCGGACTGCCCGTCCTCCCAGGTGCCCTGCTGCATGGTGATGATCAGGCGGTCCTCGTCGCCGTCCGTCGCCATCAGCGACACCTGGTAGCCGCCCGCGACCTTGACGGGCGCGGTGGTGATCGTGCGGGCCGCGCTCGCGGTCGCGGGCACCGCCAGCGCGGCGATCAGCGCGCAGACGATGAGGATGGTTCGCTTCATGGGGGTCCTTGGGTCGGATGACGTGCTCGCGCAAGCGTCCACGAGCCCTCGCCGCACGGCGACGGGACCCCACCCCAGGGTTCACCCCAGGGTTTCGCGCCGCTCAGGCCGCGAGGGCGTCCGGCAGCCGGGAGCGCGAGGGGACGCCGAGCTTGGAGTAGACGTGGCTGAGGTGGTACTCGACGGTCTTCCGCGTCACCCAGAGCGCCTCGGCGATCTCCCGGTTGGCCAGCCCCTCGGCGGCGAGCTCGGCGATCCGGCGCTCGCTGGGGGTGAGCGACTCGACGCCGCTCAGGCGCTCGCGCCGCGGCCGGGCGCCGCTGGCCTCGAGCTCCACTCGCGCCAGGCGCACCAGCCAGGCCGACTCGGTGCGGCTGGCGACGTAGAGCGCGCCGCGCAGGACGTCGAGCGCCTCGAGGCGCGCGTTGGCGCGCCGCAGCGTCGCGCCGAGCTCCAGCAGCGCCCGGCCGTGCTCGAGCCGCAGCGGCGAGCCCGCCAGCGTCCGCTCCGCCGCGCGCAGGGTCGCCAGCCGCTCGGACCCCTCCTGCGCGAGCGCGCGGACCCGTAGCGCGCAGCCGAGCGCCCCGCCGGTCCCCGCGCTGGATGCCGCCTCGACGTCGAGCGCGGTCAGCTCGAGCGCCTCCTCGGTCCGTCCCTGGCGTGCGAGCAGCTCGGCGAGCCGGAGCCGTCCGCGGGCCGCCGACGGCGCCCGCCAGCCGCGCGCGTCGAGCAGCGCGACGACCCGGCGCAGGTCCGCCTCGGCCTCCTGCGCCCGGCCGGCCATCCAGCGCGCCAGCCCGCGCGCCGTCAGCGCGAACACCTCCACGAACGTGTCCTCGGCGGCCCCCAGCGGACGGTCCATGAGCTCGGCCGCCTCCTCGGCGCGGTCGAGCAGGACGAGGTTCTCGGCGACGCTGCCCGCCACCGCCGCGATCGACATCGGCAGGTTCGCCTCGACGAGCAGGTCGTGGCCGGTCTGCGCGTGCGCGAGGCCCTGCGCGACCGAGCCGAAGTCCCGGTGCCAGTAGCCCCACGACTGGTCCACGAACGCGCCCGCGGCGAGCAGGCCCCGACGGCGGGCCTCGCGATCGCCCGCGGCCAGCAGCCGGCGGGCCGGATCGGGCTGCTCGGCGAAGCGAAAGGCGTGCGTGAGGAGGTTCCACGTCGATCCGCCGGGGCCGACCTCGCGCAGCAGGACGTCCCCGACGAGCGCCCGGCGGCCGAGCGCGGCGACCTCCTCCGCGGGGCGGCCGGCGAGCGCCGCCTCGGAGGCGAGGTGCGCCAGCTCGACCACCGAGGGCTCCTCGGCCTCGCGGATCTCCCGGTAGCGCGCGCGGCGCGGCTCCGCGAAGGCGTCGACGAACACGAGCGCCTCGAGCACCGATGCCTCCAGGCGCAGGCGCAGCCCGGCATCCGTCGCCTGAGCGTGGGCGGCGTCGATCTCGGCGAACGCCGCGGCGGGATCGGTGAGCAGGAGCACGGTCCCCAGGGCGGCGTGGGCTCGGACCGCCTCCTCGCCCCGCAGGCCCGCGGCCAGCGCCTCGCGCATCCGCTCGGTCCCTTCCGGCTGGAGCGTGCGCAGCTCGTGCTCGCCGAGATCGAGCAGGAGCGCGGCCCGGTCCGGCCCGCCGACCCCTTCGTCGAGCGCGCGGCGCAGCAGGTCCACGGCGGTGCTCGTCGCCCCCTCCCCCGCCGCCTCGGCGGCGGCCGCGCGCAGGTCGGCGACCGTCTCGGGGTCTCCCGCGGGCTCGGCCGCCAGCCAGTGCAGCGCGACCTCCGCGGCCCGGGCGCCGCGCTCGCGCAGCCGCCGCGCCGCGAGCCGGTGCAACCGGTCAAGCTCGACGGGTGGGATCGACCCGACGACCGCGGCGCGGACGAGTGGATGCACGTAGGCCCAGCCGCCGGGCTCGAGAACCTGGGCGT
>JANJUA010000011.1 GCA_024710825.1 Solirubrobacteraceae bacterium | reverse complement strand
GCACGTCGGGCGCGGCGGCCTCGGGCTCGTCGTCGAACAGCACGCTCAGGAGGTCGCGCGCCGGAGGGTCAGAGCCGCCGTCGACGAGCGCGAGGTGCGACTTGGCGCCGACGGCCCAGCGTCCGCCTTCGAGCCCGTCGACGAGCCACAGCTCCCACAGCGGCTTCGTGCGGTCGAGCTTCTGGGCGAAGACGCGCCCGACGCTGCGCCACAGCTCGGCGGCGCCGCCGGGGGCCGGCAGCCCGGTGTGGCGCACGTGGTAGTCGATGTCGAACGCGGGGTCGTCGACCCACAGCGCGGCGCCCAGCGGCGCGCTGACGAGCTTGCGGCGGTAACGCGGCACGAGCGCGAGTCGGGCGCGGACGTGCTCGCGGAACGCGGGGAAGTCCGGCGCCGGGCCCTCCAGGACGCCGATCATCCCGACGTGCATGTGCCCGGAGCCGTGGTCGCGCGCGAGGAACGACGCGTCGACCGCGCTGCGCGCGTCGGGCTGATGTCGGGCCATGCGCCGCGAGAGTACCTTGCCCTGCATGCTGCTGCGAGAGGACGGCGACGGGGTCGTCGCGATCGGCCAGGCCTCCCACGCCTGGCTCTCCGGACAGCTCGCGCGCGCCTGGCGGCCGCGGCCCGAGCCGTTCGAGGAGGTCTGCCTCGCCGCCGAGCAGCACGACGTCGGCATGGCGCAGTGGGACCTCGCCCCGGCGCTGAACGCCGAGACCGGCCTGCCGCAGGACTTCCTCCAGATGCCGCTGCGCACGCACCTGCGCCTGTGGCATGCGGCGCCCGCGCGCCTGCTCACGCAGAGCCGCTGGGCGGCGCTGCTCGTCTCGCTGCACGGCACGCGGCTCTACGAGCTGCGCGACCTGGAGCGCATGGAGGAGGCCGACGCCGACGAGGTGCGGGCCTACCTCGCCGCCCAGCGGGTCCTTCAGGGGCGCCTCGCCGACGAGGTCGGCGCGGACGCCGCGACCTTGCGCCGCCTCCAGGCGCTCGTCTTCCGCTGGGACGCGATGTCGCTGCTGCTCTGCCTCGGGCGTCCGCTGTTTCCGGTCGACGGCATGGAGCTCACCGACGGCGGGGCGACGCTCGCCGACTGGCCGTTCGAGGGCGACTCGCTCGCGGTCCGCTGCGAGGGGCGGCGCCTGCTCGGCCGCTTCGCGACCGAGCCCGAGCTCCACGCCGCGCTCGAGGCCGCGCCGCGCGTGGAGCTGCGCTTCGAGCTGCGCCCGGCGGTCAGAGGATGACGCCCTCGATCCGCAGCAGCGCCTCCTTCTTCTCGACGCCGCCGGTGTAGTTGCCGAGCGCGCCGCCGCTGCGCAGCACACGGTGGCACGGGACGACGATCGGAATCGGGTTGTGGCCGAGGGCGGTCCCGGCGGCACGGACCGCCTTGGCGTTGCCGGCGGCGGTCGCCACCTCGGCGTAGGAGCGCGTCTCGCCGAACGGGATCGCGGCGGTCGCCTCCAGCACGCGGCGGCGGAAACCGGCGACGAGCACCAGGTCGAGCGGCATGTCGAACCGGTCGCGGCGGCCCGCGAAGTACTCGTCGAGCTGGCGGCGGACGTCGTCGAGCCGGCCGGGAGCCTCGAGGATCCGCGGCGACAGGCGGGTGGCGAGATCCTCCACGACGGCGTCGACCCCCCCGCGGAAGTCGGCGTAGGAGAGCGTCGCAAGTCCCCGCGGCGTGCGGGCGGCGAGCAGCGGACCGAGCGGCGAGTCGACGCGCGCGTACGCGACGTCGAGCAGGCCCTCGCTCGCGGCGCGCGCGACGAGGCGGTCGATGAGGTCGGGCGGGAGGCCGTCGGCGGGGGGCGTCAGGGGGCTCACGATGGCTGCACCTCCTGGCGCAGGGACTTCAGGCCGTCGGCGATGCGGCGACGCGCGGCCTCGTTCGAGATGCCGAGCGCCTGCGCGACCTCCACGGGCCGCAGGTCACCGGCGTAGCGGAGGGTCACGGCGGCGCGCTGGCCGGGCGGCAGCGCCCGAACCGCGGCCCAGAGCCCGTCGTCGGGCTCCGGGCGCTCGGGAGCGGGCGCGTCGGGGAGGTCGCCGGCGACGACGGGCCTGCGCCGGCGACCGCGGTGGACGTCGATCGCCTTGCGCTGGGCGATGGTGACGAGCCAGGCTCGCACGTTGGCGTCGGCGTCCAGGCGCGGATACGCGCGCAGCGCCGAGAGCCACGTCTCCTGGAAGGCGTCGTCGGCGTCGTCGCGGCCGGCCACGGCCACGCACACCCGCCACACCACCTCGCGGTGGGCGGTGAGCACGTGCTGGAAAGGGGTCACGGACATGAGGACGCGCGGCAGGGTCGCGGCGTGAGTGCGTCCCCACGCTAGGACGTCGGCTCGGCCCCCGTGTAGAACGCGGCGGTGCGCTCGGCCGCCGCGTGGGCCTGGTCCTCGCCCTCGCCGGAGGCGACGTGGGCGTCCCCCCAGGCGCGGCTGGACAGCGTCGCGAACCGCCTGCCGTCCTCGGAGATGCTCCACGCCTCGAACGCAGCGGGGTCGACGTCTGCGCCCGCCGGGAGGTGCAGGCCCAGGCCCAACAGAGCCAGGTCCCAGCCGACGCCGACCGCGCCGGGCCCGTAGCGCGTCCAGTGCTCGCTCTCCTCGACGGGCGAGAGGTGATCGAGCGCGAAGCGCGTGCTCCCGTCCGGCAGCGCCTCCAGG
Organism: Solirubrobacteraceae bacterium; assembly: GCA_024710825.1. Taxonomy (GTDB): domain Bacteria; phylum Actinomycetota; class Thermoleophilia; order Solirubrobacterales; family Solirubrobacteraceae; genus Capillimicrobium. Next base: position 5,392 of record JANJUA010000011.1, on the reverse strand, counting down.
CGCAGCTCGATCCAGCTCACGGCGCCGGCGAACTCCCAGGTGGCCAGGAAGCCGCGCGGCGGGTCGCAGCGCTCGACCGTCCCGCCGGCGTTGCCCTCGAGCTGATAGCGGCCGCCGACGCGCAGCTCGCCCGAGACCGGCAGGAACCAGCGCGGGATGCGCTCGGGGTTGGTGCAGGCGTCCCAGACCTCGTCGATCGGCGATGGGTAGGTGCGGCCGACCGTCACCGTGCGGACCTCGCCCGCGTCCAGCGTCCGGCGGCCGACCTGCCGGCTGACGGCGTTGATCTCGTGCGTCACGTCGATCACGTGGGGTTCCTCTCGTCGTTGTCGTGCCTGCGGCGCTGACGCTCGCCGCGTGCCAGCTCGGTGGCCAGCGCGTCGAGGTGCGGCGTCCACAGGCGGCGGAAGCGGGCGAGCCAGGCGTCGACGTCGCGCAGGGGGTCGGCGTCGACCGCGTACAGGCGGCGCGCGCCGTCCGGCCGCACGGTGGCGAAGCCGCTCTCGCGCAGCACGCGCAGGTGCTGCGAGACGGCGGGTTGGGAGATGCCGAACTCCTCCTGGATGACCGCCGACACCGCGCCCGAGGTCCGCTCGCCGTCGGAGAGCAGCTCCAGGATGCGGCGCCGGACGGGGTCGCCGAGGACGTCGAACGCGTGCATGCCAGACTGAACATATCAGGAGTAGCTTATATAAGCCAAGGCTTTGAGTTGTGAGCGCGTGCGATGCTGGGGGCATGAGCATCTCCGAGGCGATCGAGGGTCCGTGGCGCGTTTCTTGATGGTGGGCGGCGGACGCCGCGGGCTCGCGCTGGCCGAGGCGCTCGGCGCCGAAGGGCATGCGTTCCGGATCGCCTCGCGCGGCGGGGCGCGCCGTGCGGAGATCGAGGCCGTCGGCGGCGAGTGCGTCGACGCCGACCCCGACGTCGTCGGCACGCTGCGCTACGCGCTCGACAACGTGACGATCCTGCTGTGGCTGCTCGGCAACGTCGACGTCGAGCCGCTGCACGGCTCGCGCTGGAAGATGATGCTCGAGCGGACGATCGACTCGACCGTGCGCGGCGTCGTCTACGAACGCGGGACCGACGCCGGCGCCGCGCTGACCCGGCAGATGGCCGAGTACAACGGGATCCCGTTCGACCTCATCGACGCGGGCGCCGATCCGTGGCTGCCCGCCGCGCGTGCCGCGATCGACGGGCTGCTGCGGGCCTAGGAGGGGCTCACGGCGGGCAGTCGAGCCCGGCGTCCGCGAGCCGCCGGCGCGCCTGGAGGTCGCCGTCCTCCAGGCTCGCCCGCGCCGCCGCCAGCACCACTCCGGGCTTCGAGCCGCGCTCGAGCTGGTCGCGTACGGCGCGCAGCCGCGCGGCCTGGCTCTGGAGCGCGTGGACGGCCTTGGCGTGTCGCTCCCCGGGCGCCGTCGGCTCCACGTCGTCCGCCAGCGCCCGTGCCGCCTGCGTCGCGACGGCCATGCTCCGGTCCACGCGCTCCGCCGGCGGCGTGCCGTCGGCCTCGAGCGCCTCGGCCCCCGTCGTCGTCCCGGCGCACGCCGCCGCGCGCGGATCCTGGTTCTTGTCGGGCAGCGCGTCTGGCTGCGTCCCGCAACCGGCCGCCGTCGCGAGCGCCAGCGCGGCGCCTGCCGTCGCCACCGCGCGCAGCATCAACCGATCGGCGGGCCGACGCGGTCGAGCAGGTCGCCGACCATGCGGGCCGTCGCGCCCCAGATCAGGTGGTCGCCGACGACGTAGACGTCGGTGCGGAACGGGACGCCGCGGCGCACCATCCGCCGGCGTCCGTAGCCGGCGCGCAGGTCGTCGAGCGAGAGCTCCAGCACGGCTGCGACCTCGCGCGGCGACGGCGTCCACGCGCGCCCCGGCTCGATGAGCCCGACGAACGGGTAGACCGCGTAGTTCGTCACGATCGTCGGGGTCGGCAGGAGCGCTCCGACGAGCTGCACCGCGTCCGCCGGCAGGCCGATCTCCTCCTCGGCCTCGCGCAGGGCGGTCGCGCGCAGGTCGCTCTCGCCGTCGTCCTGGCGCCCGCCGGGGACCGAGATCTCGCCGGGATGGCGGCGCATGTCGTCGCGGCGCTTGGTGAAGACCGCGTGCAGCCGGCCGGCCTGGACGAAGAGGGGGACGAGGACCGCCGCGTCGATCCGGCCGTGGACGTCGAGCGCCGCGGCGTCGGCGGGGTCGAGGAGAACCTCGGAGAGCTGGTCGGCGAGCTGGCTCAGGCGGTCAGGGAGATGGTCTCGACGCGCTCGGAGAACATGACCTCGCCGTCGAGCGTCCGGTGGACCGGGCACTTGGCCGCGATCACCTTGAGGCGCTCGACCTGCTCGACGGAGAGGCCCTCGGGGATGCGCAGGACGAGGTCGAAGCGGGTCGGCGTGCCCCGCTCGGCCGGCCGGTAGGAGCACTCGACCTCCACGTCGCCGATGTCCCAGCCCTTGCGCTCGGCGTACATCTCCATCGTCACCGCCGTGCACGAGGCGAGCGATGCGGCGAGCAGCTCCTGGGGGCTCGGGGCCGTGTCGTCGCCGCCGGCCTCGCGTGGCTCGTCCACGCCGAGGCGGTGTCCGCGGATGTCGATCGTGTGCCGGAACTTCCCCGTGCGGCGTGCGGTGGCCCTCATCGGGTTCATGCTACGTCAGCGGGTTGAACACGAGCCCTGTCGGCAGCTTGGGGTAGAAGTACGTGCTCTTGGGGGGCATCGACTCGCCCGCCTCGGCCACCTCGCGGACCTGCTCCACGGGCGTCGGGCGCAGCACGAACGCCAGGTCGTACTCGCCGGACTCGACGAGCGCACGGGCCTGCTCGGCGGTGCGCGCGTAGCCGAAGCGGTGCAGGTGGGAGATGTCGTCGTCGGTCAGCTCCAACGGGCCCTTCAGCAGCAGCGCCTCGACGACGGCGGCGTCCAGGCGCCGGTACGGCTCCGGCTTGCCGGCCAGGGCGGCGTCGGCGGTCGCCTGATCGCGCAGGGTCAGGCGGAAGGGGCGCTTGAAGTGGGCGTCGACGTAGCCGACGGCGAGCGGCCCGCCGGGGGGGCCGGGGTCGAGCTCGTCGGTGTCGACCACCTCGAAGGACTCCTGGACGACGTCGCGCAGCGCGAGCTGCTGGCGCTCGGTCGTGTCCTTCACCAGCCGGTGGGTGGGGAAGACGGTGAGGCCCGGGTCCTGGAGGGCGACCAGGCACATGAGGACGTAGCGGTGCGGGCCGTCGCCGCCGAGCTCCTCCGCGTACGCCCGCGCCGTCTCGTAGCGGTGATGGCCGTCGGCGATGAGCAGCTCGGCGTCGGCGACCGCGGTCTGGACGGCGGTGATCGCCGCCTCGTCCGCGACGCGCCAGAGGCGGTTGACGGTGCCCTCGTCGTCGGTCGCCTCGCCCCAGGGCGCGTCGGCGGTGAACGGCTCCAGCGCCGCCCACGCCGCCTGGTCGGGGTCGGAGTAGAGGCTGAAGATCGGCGAGAGGTTCGCGCGCGTGGCGCGGGTGAGGCGGAGGCGATCCTCCTTCGGACCGGGGTGCGTGCGCTCGTGCGGGCGGATGCGGCCGGCGCCGTAGTCGGTGACCCGGACGCGGCAGAGGAAGCCGCGGCGCGTCAGCGCGCGCCCGTCGGGGCCGGTGTAGTCCTGGCGCAGGGCCCAGATCGCGGGGGCGTCGTCCTCGACCACCGCCCCCTCCTCGCGCCAGCGCGCGAGCCTGGCCGCTGCCGCGGCGTACGGGTCGTCGCCCTCGGGCAGGTCGACGGCGACGACGTTGTAGGGGGAGCGCGCGACCAGCTCGGCGCGCTGGGCCTCGTCGATGACGTCGTAGGGCGGCGCGACGAGCTGCTGGAGCGGACCGGCGACCGCCGGCTCGTAGCGCAGCGCGCGCAGGGGCTGGATCTCGGCCATGGGCGGGGAAGCTACCCGAGCGCCTCGCGCAACCGCCCGAGGTCGGCCTCGAACTTGGCCTCCATGTGCTTGCGCACCGTCGGCGCCAGGAGCTTGGCGGTCATGCCCTTGGCCTCGAGGTCGACGGTCTGCGTCACGCGCGCGCCTTCGCCCTCGGGCTCGACGCGGTAGGCCGAGGCGACCCCGAGGCCCTTGCTCTCGGCGCGCATCGCCAGCGTCGTCGGCGGCTCGAACGCGACGATCTCCTGGTCGAGCGTCAGCGCGTGCCCGCTGACCGTGAGCGTGACGCGGACGTGCTTGCCGAGCGCGGCCGGCCCTCCGCCGACGATCTCGTAGCCGTCGATGCCGTCCGTCCACCGGCGGATCTTGTCCTCGTCGACGAGCCAGGGAAACACCGTCGCGGGTGGGGCGGCGACGGACACGGCGTGGGTGAAGGGGGCCATGCGGCGACGATAGTCGCCGGGCTACGCGCAGTCGGCCTTCGCGTCCGCGCGCGTGACCTCGCCCCACTTGCGGGTGCCGAAGGAGACGGCGGAGAGCCACTGCGCGCCGTGGCGGCCGACGGAGACCGTCCAGCCGCGCTTGGGGTCCTCGACGTCGGCCTCGAACCACGCGCCCTTGCGCTTGACGGTCGCTGCGGTCACGCGCCAGGAGCTGCCGCCGGAGCGTCCGGTCGAGCCCGAGGAGGTGACGGCGCTCTCGTAGCGGCCGCTGGCGCACAGCAGCCAGTCGACCTCCGCGCCGTCGCCCCGGACGCCGACGAGGCGCGAGTCGCGCAGCTGCGCGAGCACCGTGCGGTTGGCCTGGTTCTGCTTGGCGCAGGCGCGCTTGGCGGCGCCGGAGAGCTTCTTGCAGCTGGTCTTCTCGGCGGTGGCCTTCGCCGTCGCCGCGGCGGGGACGATCGCCGCGGCGCTCAGCGCTCCGCCCACGATCGCCGCCATCGCCAATCCGTGCATCCGCTTGCGTCCCATCGCGCAGACCCCCTGTGTCGATCCTCGTGGCCCCCCGGCCGGGGTGCCGCGGAACCGTACCTGCTGACGCTCTCGTGGTGGCGACGCCGCGATGCGACAATGGAGCCGTGGGCCAGGGGGGAGCAACGATCGACGGCGACGCGCTGTGGGGCCGGCTCGCGGGGCTGCCGCTCGTCGTCGAGGGGTGTGAGTACGACCGTCTGCACGCCGTGCTCGCCTACGACTTCGAGCGCGTCACGACCCATGTGCGGCTCGTCGGCGCGGGTGCGGAGGGGCTGGGCGAGGACGTCTCGGTCCACGTCGAGGACGGCAGCTCGCTGCACGAGCGGCAGCCGTCGCTCCCGCTCGAGGGGACGTGGACGCTGGCGGGCTTCTGCGAGCACCTGGCCACGCTGCCCCTGTGGGCGGAGCCGCCGGAGTGGGAGCTCGCGCTGCGCTTCCGGCGCTGGGCGTTCGAGTCGGCGGCGCTCGACCTCGCGCTGCGCCAGCTCGGCCGCCCGCTGCACGACGTGCTCGGGATGGAGCCGCGGCCGG
>JANJUA010000127.1 GCA_024710825.1 Solirubrobacteraceae bacterium | reverse complement strand
CGAGGCGGCGGGCAGCCGCAGGCGGTCGAGCAGCCCGGGCGCGGCGAACGACCAGCCGGCGATCTCCTGCACGCCCCGGCCGACGAGCACGTCCTCGGCCCGCCGGGCCACGCGCTGCGGCCAGGTGAGGCGGGCGCCGGGACGCCCGGGCGGCAGCGTCGTCGGCAGCTCGTCGAGAGCGGCGAGGCGCGCGACCTCCTCGATGACGTCGGCCTCGCGGGTGACGTCGAAGCGCCGCCAGTGGGGCACGGCGACGTCGAGCCCGTCGGGGGCGTCGGCCACGCCGAAGCCCAGCGCCCGCAGCACCTCGGCCTGGCGCTCGCGCGGCACGGCGAGGCCGAGCAGCGCGCTCACGCGCGCCTCGCGCAGGCGGATCGTCGCGGGGATCGGACCAGGCCCGCCCACGTCGATCCATCCGGGCAGCCGGGTGGCGCCCGTGAGCTGCTCCATCAGGCCGCGCGCGACGGCCTGCGCCTCGACCGTCGCCTCGGGCGAGAGGCCCTTCTCGAAGCGGCCGCTGGCCTCGGTCCGCAGCGCGAGCGCGTTCGAGGTGGCGTGGATGTTCGGCCCGTCCCACGTCGCCATCTCCATGAGGACCCGCGTGGTGGACGCGGAGACCTCGGAGCGGGCGCCGCCCATGATCCCGGCGATCGACGTCGGGCCGTCGGCGTCCTCGATGACCATCGCGTCGACGGGCAGCCGGCGGACCTGATCGTCCAGGGTCGCGATCTCCTCGCCGGGCCGCGCGCGGCGGACGTCCAGCACGCCGCCGGCGATCCGGTCGAGGTCGAACGCGTGGACGGGCTGGCCGGTGAGCAGCATCACGTAGTTGGTGATGTCGACCACGTTGTTGATCGGCCGCTGGCCGGCGGCCGTCAGCCGCGCCTTCAGCCAGGCCGGGGACTCGCCGATCGTCACGCCCTCGTAGGCGACGGCGGTGAAGCGCGGGCACAGGTCCGGGTCTCCGACGTCGATGCGGACGCCGTCGATGCCCGTCGCCTCGCCCAGGTCGACGCCCTCCCACGGCGCCGGCTTCAGTGGCGCCCCCGTCGCGGCGTGGACCTCGCGCGCGACGCCGTAGACCGCCAGGCAGTCGGGCCGGTTCGGCGTCACCTCGAGCTCGAGCACGTCCGTGGCGATCGGCAGCACCTCGGCCAGCGGCGTGCCGGGCGCCAGGGCGGCCGCGCCGTCGAGGACGATGATCCCGTCGTGCAGCGTGCCGATGCCGAGCTCGTCCTCGGCCAGGATCATCCCCTCGGACGGCTCGCCGCGGAGCTTGGCCTTCTTCAGCCGGGTGCCGTCGGGCATGACCGCGCCGGGCCGCGCCACGGCGACGGTCTGGCCCGCGGTGACGTTGGGCGCGCCGCAGACGATGCGCGCGACGTGGCCGTCGCCCACCTCGACGTCGCAGACGCGCAGCCGGTCGGCGTTCGGGTGCTGCTCCGCGCGCACGACGTGCCCGACGACGAAGTGCTCGAGCGCATCGACGCCGTGGTGGTGGACGCGGTCGACCTCCGTGCCGGTCATGGCCAGGCGCGACGCGAGCGCGCGCGGGCTCAGGTCGGGCGCGACGTAGTCGCTCAGCCAGCTCAGGGGAAGCCTCATCCGAACTGCTCCAGGACTCGCACGTCGTTCTGATAGAGCGTCCGGATGTCGGGGATGCCGTACTTCAGCGCGGCGATCCGCTCGATGCCCATGCCGAACGCGAAGCCTTGCACCTCCTCCGGGTCGTAGCCGTGCTCGCGCACGTGCCCGAGGACGTTGGGGTCGACCATGCCCGCGCCGAGGATCTCCAGCCAGCCGCTGCCCTTGCACACCTGGCACGGCGAGCCGTCGCGCGCGCAGTTGAAGCACGAGACGTCGACCTCGACGCTGGGCTCGGTGAACGGGAAGAAGTGCGGGCGCAGGCGGACCTCGCGGTCGGCGCCGAAGATCGCGCGGCTGAAGTCCAGCAGCGTGCCCTTCAGGTCCGCCAGGGTGATGCCGCGGTCGACCGCGAGGCCCTCGACCTGGTGGAACTGCGGCGTGTGCGTGGCGTCGCTGTCGCGGCGGTAGACCCGTCCCGGGATGATCACGTACAGCGGCGGCGGCTGGGCCTCCATCGCGCGGATCTGCATCGGCGAGGTGTGCGTGCGCAGGACGACGTCGTCGGCGACGTAGAAGGTGTCGCTGCGGCCCCGGGCCGGGTGGGTCGGGCTGTGGTTCAGCGCGTCGAAGTTGTAGCGGACGGACTCGACCTCCGGCCCCTCGAGCACGGAGAAGCCGAGGCCGAGGAAGACGTCCTCGATCTCGCGCCGCGTCTGGGTCAGCACGTGCAGGCGCCCGACCGGCTGCGGCGGGTCGCCGGGCAGCGTGACGTCGATCGCGTCCGAGGCGAGGCGGCGCTCGAGCTCGGCGGCCTCGAGCGCCGCGCCGCGCCGCTCGATCGCCGCCTCGAGCTGCTTGCGCGCCTGGTTGGCGCGCTTGCCGACCGCGCCGCGCTGCTCGGGCGGCAGCTCGGCGACGCCGCGCAGGATGTTGGGCAGGTCGGCCTTGCGCCCGAGATACTGGACGCGGACCTGCTCCAGGGCGTCGCTCGTCTGGGCCGCCTCGACGGCGGAGGAGGCCTGCTGCTCGATGGCTTCGATGCGGTCGATCATGGGTTCCGCGACAGTTCGTAGAGGGAGATGGAGGCCGCCATGGCGGCGTTCAGCGACTCGGAGGCGATGGGGATGTGGGCGGTGCGGTCGCATCCTGCCACGACCTCGTCCGGCAGCCCCTCCCGCTCGGCGCCGACGACGAGCGTGGCGTGCGCGACCGGGCCTCTCAGCGGCTCGCCGGCCCGGGCGACGAGGGCGATCCGCTCGCCGGGCAGCTCGTCGAGGCCCTCGACCCTGACGACGGGCACGGCGAACAGCGCGCCCATCGAGGCGCGGACCGCCTTGGGGCCGTACGGGTCGGCCGTCCCCGGGCCGAGCGCGACCGAGCCGGCGCCGAACGCCAGCGCCGAGCGCAGGACGGTCCCGACGTTGCCCGGGTCGCGGACGCCCCACAGCGCCACGCAGCGCGGACCGGCGGCCGCGGAGGCCCAGCGCTCGCGGTAGACCGCCAGCGCCCGGGTGCCCGAGCCGAGGCTCGACACGCGCGCGAGCAACTCCGGCTCGACCTCGGTGCCCGGCAGGGCGCTGCCCGCGGCGGCGTAGCGCTCCAGCGGCTCCCAGCCGGCGGCGTCGGCGGCGGCCAGCAGGTCCTCGCCCTCGGCGACGAACCGACCGTCGCGGCGGCGGAGCAGCCTGCGGAGCTCCTTGAGCCTGTCGTTGTGGATGGAGGTGATCATGAGAACGAAAAGGGCGCCGGTGTCAGCGGCGCCCTCGAGACTGCGGTCGGTTGTTGCCTGACGCGTGTTCGGTCAGGCGGCAGCCGACGCCTCGCGGGCGGCATCGGCGAAACGTCGGAAGGTGTCGGCGTCGTGGACGGCGATGTCGGCCAGGACCTTGCGGTCCAGCTCGATGCCGGCCAGCTTCAGCCCGTGCATGAAGGTGCCGTAGCTCATGCCGTTCTGGCGGGCGGCCGCGTTGATGCGGGTGATCCACAGGCGGCGGAAGTCGCGCTTGCGGTTGCGCCGGTCGCGGTACGCGTAGGAGTCCGCCTTGAGCAGCGCCTCCTTCGCCCGCTTGTAGTTCGAGTTCGCCTCGCCGCGGAAGCCCTTCGTCCGCTCCAGGGTGGCGCGGCGCTTCTTCTTGGCGCTGACGGAGCGCTTGACGCGGCTCACTTGCCGACCCCCAGGAGCTTCTTGACGCGCGGGGCGTCATGGTCGGTCAGGATCGTTGGGTTCCCGAGACGCCGCCTGCGCTTGGCGTTCTTCTTCTCGAGGATGTGGCTGGTGTTGCCGTGGCGGGCCTTGACCTTGCCCTTGGCAGTCAGCTTGAAGCGCTTCTTGGCGCCCGAGTGGGTCTTCATCTTCGGCATGAGCGACGACGCAGTATGGCAAAGTCGGCGTTCGGCGCCGAAAACGCCGTCGCCGACGCTAGGACTCGGCGTCCGGCGCGCGCTCGTCGTCGCCGTCGGCAGGCGGCCCGGCGCCGTTGGCGTCGTACTCGCCGGCCAGCACGGCCTTCGACGGCGCGAGCATCATCGTCATGTTGCGGCCGTCCTGGATCGGACGCTGCTCGACGACCGCCAGGTCGGAGAGCTCCTCGGCCAGGCGCTCGAGCAGCATGACGCCGCGCTCGGGGTGAGCCACCTCGCGCCCGCGGAACATGATCGTGATCTTGACCTTGTCCTTGTGCTTGAGGAAGCGGGTGACGTGCCCCTTCTTCGTGTCGTAGTCGTTCTGCGCGATCTTCGGGCGGAACTTGATCTCGCGGATCGTGATCTGCTGCTGGTGCTTGCGCGCCGCCTTCTGCTTCTGGGCCTGCTCGTACTTGTACTTGGAGTAGTCGAGCACGCGACAGACCGGCGGGCGGGCGTCGGCGGCGACCTCGACGAGGTCGAGATCGTGCTCCTGTGCGTAGCGCAGCGCGTCGTCGGTGCGCATGACACCGACCTGCTGGCCCTGCTCGTCGATCAGCCGCACCTCGGGAACGCGGATGCGCTCGTTGATGCGGGTGGTGTCGCGCTCCGGCGGACGCCGGTCGAACCTACGGGGAATCGGCACTTAGCGGCGGCCGTTATGCGCAAGACGTCGAGTCAACGTCACCTAGTGTAGCCGGTCTGCGCTCACGCCGAGCGAGCAGCCGTCTCGTCGGCTACGCGGGCGGCGAACGCGTCGAGCGGGACGCTGCCCTCGTCGCCGCTGCCGTGGCGCCGGACGGCCACCGTCCCGTCCTCCACCTCGCGGTCGCCGACCACGAGCATGTAGGGCAGCTTGCGCAGCTCCGCCTCCCGGATACGGCGCCCGATCGACTCCGAGCGGTCGTCGCACTCGACCCGCACGCCCTTGGCCGCCAACGCGTCGCGCATGACCGTCGCCGCCTCGGCGTGGCGGTCGGAGATCGGCAGGAGCACCGCCTGGACCGGCGCCAGCCAGACCGGGAACTCGCCGGCGTAGTGCTCGATCAGCAGCCCGATGAAGCGCTCGAACGACCCGAGGATGGCCCGGTGGATCATCGCCGGCCGGTGGCCCTGGTTGTCGGCGCCCTGGTACTCGAGCTCGAAGCGCTCCGGGAAGTTGAAGTCCATCTGCACGGTGCCGAGCTGCCAGGAGCGCCCGATCGAGTCGGTGAGGTGGAAGTCGATCTTGGGCCCGTAGAACGCGCCGTCGCCCTCGTTGACCACGTAGCCGAGCTCGCGGCTGTCGAGGGCGTCGCGCAGGACGCCCTCCGCCCGATCCCAGAGCTCGTCGTCGCCGACGCGCTGCTCGGGCCGCGTCGACAGCTCGAGCTTCACGTCGAAGCCGAAGATCGCGTAGGTGGCGAACGCCAGCTCGATGCAGCCGACGACCTCGTCGAGGATCTGGTCGTCGCGACAGAAGATGTGGGCGTCGTCCTGGACGAAGTGCCGCACGCGCAGCAGGCCGTGCAGCGTCCCCGACGGCTCGTAGCGGTGCAGCAGCCCCGGCTCGGCGTAGCGCACGGGCAGCTCGCGGTAGGAGTGCGGGTGCATCGCGTACAGGTGGCAGTGGCCCGGGCAGTTCATGGGCTTCAGCGCCATCTGCCGGTCCTCGGCCTCCGTGACGAACATGTTCTCGCGGTACTTGTCCCAGTGTCCCGAGGTCTTCCACAGCCGGCTGTCGTAGACCTGCGGGGTCTTGACCTCGGTGTAGCCGCGGTCCTCGTTGAGCTCGCGCATCAGCGCCACGAGCTGGTTGAACAGCGTGGTGCCGCGCGGCAGCCAGAACGCCATCCCGGGGCTGACCTCGGAGAACTCGAACAGGCCCAGCTCGCGACCGAGCTTGCGGTGGTCGCGCGCCTTGGCCTCCTCCAGGCGCTCCAGATGCGCCTCGAGATCCTCCTTGGAGAGGAACGCCGTGCCGTAGACGCGCGTGAGCATCGTGCGGTCGGCGTCGCCGCGCCAGTACGCGCCCGCGACCGACTGCAGCTTGAAGGCCTTGACGGTCTTCGTGGTCGGGGCGTGCGGCCCGCGGCAGAGGTCGGTGAACGGCCCGTTGCGGTACAGCGAGACGGTCTCGACACCCTGGTCTCGGACCAGGTCCTCGATCAGCTCGACCTTGTACGGCTGGTCCTCGGCGCGAAAGCGCTCGAGCGCCTCGGCCACCGGGACGTCCTCTCGCTCGAACGGCTCGGCCGCCTTGACGTGCTCGGCCATGCGCCGCTCGATCGCCGGGAAGTCCGCCTCCGACAGGGTCACGCCGTCCGGGAACTCGAAGTCGTAGTAGAAGCCGTCCTCGATCGGCGGGCCGATCGAGATCTTCACGCCGGGGTACAGCTCGAGCACCGCCTCCGCCATCACGTGGGCCGCGTCGTGGCGGATGAGCCAGAGCGCCTCGGGCGAACGGGCCGTGACGATCTCCAGCCGCGCGCCGTCGGGCAGCGGCGCCGACAGGTCGCGCAGGACGCCGTCGACCTTCACCGCGAGCGCGGCGCGCGCGAGCCCGGCGCCGATCGCCGCCGCGGCGTCCGCGCCGGTCGCGCCGTCGTCGAGCTCCAGCTCGGTTCCGTCGGGGAGGGTCACGCGCATCGGGGGGCGGAAGGGTATCGCTCGTCCCGGGCCGGTCGGTGCGCCCCCGCGGCGCGGCGGGTCGGAGCCGACGCAGTACCGTGGCTGTGCCCATGGAGCCTGCCACGCTGCGCGCCGCGTTTGCCGTCCTCGACCGCTACGCCTACCTGAACGCCGGCACGTGCGGGCCGATAGCCCGCGCGGCCGCGGAGGCGGCCGCCGCCGAGCTGCGCATCCAGGTGGAGGAAGGCCGCTGGACGCCCACGTTCGAGCGGATGCTCGAGCTGCAACCGCGCCAGCGCGCCGTCTACGCCGAGCGCGTCGGCGCGGCGCCGGAGGACGTCGCGCTCACCACGTCGACGAGCGAGGGCGTCGTGCGCGTGCTCGCGGGCCTCGACCTGGGCCCCGGGGACGAGGTCGTCACCGGCGACGAGGAGCACCCGGGGCTGCTCGGCCCGCTCGCGGCGCTGCGGCGCCGCACGGGCGCCCACGTCCGCATGGTCCCCTTCGCGAGCCTCGCCGACGCCGTCGGCCCCGCCACCCGGCTCGTCGCCTGCTCGCACGTCTCGTGGATCGGCGGGGCGCTCGCACCCCAGGCGCTGCGCGAGGTCGCGCGCGACGTCCCCGTCCTGCTCGACGGGGCGCAGGCCGCCGGCGCGATCGCGGTCGACGTCGCCGAGCTCGGCTGCGCGTTCTACGCCGCCTCCGGCCAGAAGTGGCTCTGCGGCCCGATCGGCTCCGGCCTGCTCTACGTCGCTCCCGCCTGGCGGGAGCGGCTGCGGGCCGTCGGGCCGACGTACCTGAGCCTCGCGGACCCGTCCGCCGGCCTCGACGCCGTCCCCCACGCGGACGCCCGCGGCCACGACGCCTCAGCCGTCGCCCCCGACACCAGCGCGTTCGCGGTCGCCGCGCACGACGCGATCGCCGCGTTCGGATGGCCCGCCGCCGTCGAGCGCGCCGCGACGCTCGCCGCCTCGCTCGCCGACGCGCTGCGCGAGCGCGGCCGGACGGTCGCCCCGCGCGGGCGCACGACGCTCGTCTCCTGGGAGGAGGACGACCCGGTCGCGTTCCGAGACCGGGCGGCGGCCGCCGGCGTCGTCGTGCGCGACCTCCCGGGCCGGCCCCTCGTACGTGCATCGGTCGGCGCCTTCAACGACGAGTCCGACCTCGAGCGCCTGCTCGCGCTGCTCACGTGAGCGTCACGATCCGCGGGGCGAGGCCGGGCGACGCCGCCGCGATCGCCCGCATCTACAACGAGGGCATCGAGGACCGCCTGGCGACCTTCGAGACCGAGCCGCGCACGCCCGACGACATCGAGGCCCGGATCGCGACGGGCGAGCCGATGGTCGTCGCCGAGCGCGGCGGCGCGGTCGTCGGCTGGGCGAGCCGGCTGCCCTACAGCAACCGCTGCGCCTACGCGGGCGTCGGCGAGTACACGGTGTACGTCGCGCGCGGCGCGCGCGGGGCCGGCGTCGGCGCCGCGCTGCTGAACCGCGTCGTCGCCGACGCGGAGGCCGACGGGCTGCACAAGCTCATCGCCAGGATCCTCCAGCACAACGCGCCGAGCATCGCGCTCGCCCACCACGTCGGCTTCCAGGACGTGGGGTGGCACGCGCGCCACGCTCGCCTCGACGGCGAGTGGCGCGACGTGCTGATCGTCGAGCGGCTGCTCGGCGACGCGGCGCCGTAGCGCGCCGCGCGACCCGGCCGCCCGTCAGAGAGCCCAGACCCGGACCGTGCCGAGGTCGTCGGCGAGACGCCGCGGCTCGCCCGGATCGCCGGTGACGACGACGTCGCCGCGCTGGGCGGCGGACGCCGCCACGATCGCGTCCACGGCGTTGCTCGTCCCGGTTCGCGCTAGCGGCTCGCCCGCCCGACGGGCCAGCGGATCGGTGAGCGGCTCGACGACGCTCGCGCCGAGAAGGCCCGCCAGCCACCGGGCGTTGCGCCCGCGCCATGCCTCGGCGAT